>DAOMFR010000006.1:69443-89871 GCA_035429885.1 Blastocatellia bacterium | reverse complement strand
AGGAGGCAAACCATGTTTACGTCAATTTTCAACGATTCAAGTTTATTGGCCGAAGGCTTTTATCTGATTTTGTGGGGAACGATGGCGCTTGTCGCTGCCATTTCCGTGTTGTTCGCGCTTGGCACAATTGTTTGCGCCGTGTTGGATAGCCACAGTATTAAGCCGCCCAATTACAAAGAAGCATCAGCCAGATACGTCGCGATGCTCAACGCTACGCGATGACGATTTGAACCCCACGTAAACTGGCGTTGGGATGTCGCAGCAGCCCATCACCAAACCTGTAACGAACCAAGGAGAATCGCAATGCAAAGACACCATTCAATTACCAAACTCTTTCTGGTCATCAGCGCAATGCTGCTGGCTGTCGCTCTGGCGTCAACTGGCCTGGCGCAAGACACGTCCAAACCGCAGCTTTCGCGCGTTTCGGTTACGCAGGTCAAACCCGAAATGTGGGCGCAGTTTCTGGAGTTTTACAAAAACGAAACGCTGCCCGCGCTTAAAAAAGGCGGAATCAAACAATCGCTCGTGATGCAATCGTCCGGGCCGGTCGGTAACAGCTTTGAACTCAGAGTCGTCCAATCCATTGATAGCATGGCGCAGTTTGACGAAGGCAGCGCGTTGACCAAAGCGCTCGGCCCGGAAGGGCGTAAAGCTTATGATGCAAAACGGCGCTCGATGATCGTCAGCAGCCACGCGTACATCATTCGCGCAATTCCCGAAGCGGCGATCGCTCAAAATGGCACGTCAAATCTGATGGTTCGCCGCGAAGTCAGCGTCGCGCCGGGACGACGGGCGGATTACGAGAACTATCTCAAAGACGTATTGGCGGTGCTGAAAAAAACAAATCTCAAAGGCCACCGCGTCAGCCGAGTCGTGCTTGGCGGCGACATCAATATGTATTTCCAAGTGGATTCGTTTGATTCGTGGGCGGAGTACGAAAAGTTCAATGAAGGGCTCTCCAAAGTCGAAGGCTATAGCAAGCTGGCAGCTCAGACGCCAGGTGTGGTGATGCACCAGACCGTTTCGATGTACGCCCCGATGCCGGAACTAAGCATTACACCCGCACCAGCGAAGGCTGCGAGCAAGTAAACAAAGGATCAATCAATGCGTCAGACGGTAGCGGGCAAGCTTGCTTGCATCGCTACCGCTCTGAGGCGCTAAACGGAAACCAGGCAGTACCAAACTTATACCCAAAACGAGGAACCAGAAATGAAAAGACAAAAGATTGGATTGACGCTGATTGCTTTATTGGCGGCTTTGGCCGCGGGAGTTTCGATTTTCGCCGCTGAAAGTATTGAACAGAAGTCAGCTTCTGCCAGCGATTATGCAAAACCTTCAGTAGACCTGAGCGGCATTGAAGCTCCCAAAGATGCTCCGGCGGAAAAGTATTCATTCTCTTTGCAAGCTGCGGGAACACAGACTTACACCTGTCAGCTCAAAGACGGAAAGCCTGTCTGGGCCGGCCGGCCAGATGCTGATTTGTACGAAAATGGTGTGAAAGTCGGAAGACACAGCGGAACTCCGGCCGGTCCATTCTGGGAAACGCTGGATGGCAGCAGCAGAGTGACAGGAACACCAGATGCGGCGAAACGAAAAGCCAAAGCGGCTCCTGGCAACTCCGTTGATACGATTGACTGGTTGTGGGTACCGGCAGTCCAACAGTCTGGCGATAAGTTTGGCAAGGTCATCAGCATCCAGCGAGTCAGCACGGTTGGTGGCAGCAAAAAATTTAGCGGTGCTTGCGACCTGACCAAAGACGCCAAGCCAGTTTCGGTGTTTTACAGTGCTACTTACTACTTCAACATCGCCAGGTAATAACCCAAGTGCGCGACCAATCAGGCTTCTCTGTGTTCTTAAAACCAGACAACCTAACTTAACAGGAATCCGCCATGCTGAAGACCCGAAAGCTGTCTCTCGCTCATCTGTTCCGAGTTCTGGCTAAAACCATTTGGCTTGGTGGCCTGGTTTTGATGCTGAGCCTGTCGGTTGCGCGTGTGGCAAACGCGCAGTGTCCAACCATCGCGCTTGGCCCAACCTTTTTGCCAAACGGAATTGCAGGCGCGAACTATAACCAGGCCATTACCGCTACAGGTGGAATTCCGCCTTACGAATTTACTGTCACAGGCGCATTGCCGCCCGGCGTGAAGCTTTCGACTGCGGGCGGGCTTTCCGGCGTGCCTGTGATCACAGGCGAGTTCAGCTTTACGGTGAAAACAAAGGACAGGAACAACTGCGAAGCGTCGCGCAGTTTCATGCTGTTGGTGGATTGTCCTGCGCCGGTTGAACTCAGTTTGTTGCAATTGCCGTCGGTTGGTTTGGGGCAAGCGTATCGCCAGAGATTGCCTGCCAACACGATGTTCACTCCGGTGAAATTTACCGCGTTGGAAACTCTGCCGCCGGGATTGAATCTTTCGGAATCCGGCGTGCTTTCCGGCACGGTGACGATTCCGGGGCAATTTAGCTTTCGCGTCAAACAGTCGGATTTGAATGGCTGTGAGAGCTTTCGCCGGTATCGGTTAACGGTTTATGGGCCTGTGTGTGCTCGCATCTTCACGATTGTGCAAACCTCTTTGCCTAATCCAACTGAAGGCCGCGTCTACAACCAGAAACTGACCGTTAGCGGAGATGTCATTCCGCCGTACCGATTCAGCGTCAGCGAAGGCACATTGCCCGAAGGGCTGTCGCTTTCGCCGGAAGGCATTTTATCTGGCACGCCCGCGCGAGGCGGCAGTTCGTCCAGCTTCACCATTCAGGTCGAAGATGCGCAATGTTACGCAATTCAGGCTTACTCGATGACGGTGTCCCCCGGGCGTGTTGTCACGATCAACAACCTCGGCAAAATCGCAGGCATTCCGACTGTGTTCGTTCAACTGGAATCGCTGGGCAATGAAAATTCGCTTGGCTTCAGTTTGTTATACCCGTCGGCCGAATGGCGATTTGCTATTGCGACGCTTTCCAATGGTGGCACGGGCGCGACCGTCAACGTCAGCGAAACCGGAAATGGTTTGGGTGTCCGGTTGGCTTTGCCTGCGGGCCAGGTGTTTGCGGTGGGAACCCGATACTTGCTGACGCTGACGTTTTCACCAGCGACCGCGGATCCTGCGGCGCAATTCGCGCTGGCGTTGGCGGGTGCTCCGGTCGCCAGGGAAGTCGTTGCCGCTAATGGCAGCAAGTTGCTGACCAGCTTTGAAATGTATGCACCCGGCTTTCCGATACATGTTTCCGCAGCCAGTTTTCGTCAGGAAGAGTTGGCGCGCGGACAATTTGCCTCGGCGTTTGGAACAAATCTGGCGACGCAAACAGCGATGGCTGCTGCTGTGCCGTTGCCAACTGAGCTGGCCGGAACGCGGGTTACGATCATTGACAGTCGCGGCTTCAAACGCGACGCTCCGCTTTATTTTGTGTCGCCCGGACAAATCAATTACCAGATTCCGCCCGAAACCGCTGAAGGCATCGCCAGGATTTCCATTGTCAAAAGTGATGGCTTGACGTTGCTCGGCGTTGTAGCAATCGCTTCGGTCGCTCCGGCAATTTTCACAGTGGATGCCAGCGGTGCAGGGCTGCCAGCGGCAGTGGCGTTGCGAGTTAGCGCCGACGGCAAGCAAGCTTACGAACCGATTGTGCGTTTTGATCGGGCAACAAATCGCTTCGCCGCCGTGCCCATCAACCTGGATGCGCAAACCGATCAAGTCTTTGCGGTTCTTTACGGCACGGGCATTCGCGGACGCAGCGCATTGTCACAGGTCAAATGCTTGATTGATGGAATCGCTTGCGAAGTGCAATTCGCCGGAGCTGCTGACGAATTCACCGGTGTGGATCAAGTCAATGTTCGACTGCCTGGGATTTTGATTGGGCGGGGCGAAGTGGATGCGGTATTGACCGTAGACGGCAAAACGGCAAACACCGTGCGATTGAACATCAAATAGTCAGGATTGTTTGGCAAGCAATCGTTTGGGGGCGGCGCGCCGCCATGATTCTTCGATCAGTTTGCGCAGGTCATCTGGTTCCACCGTCGAAAGCCTGACCAGCATGTACGGCCAGCAAGCGTAATGATCCGTGATGTAAAACGTCTCCGGATTGAGCTTCATCAGGGCTTCGCGTTCTTCGATGGAAATCAAAATCACGACGGCTTCGCCGCTTTGATGAAAGCGGACGAACAACTTGCCACGGACTTTGAAGGCGGGTGTGCCGTAAGAAGTGCTTTCCTCGGCTTCCGGTAGGGCAGATGCTAGCTCGCGCACGGTTTCCCAGCTTGCTGAGTTGGCTTTGCGCGAGCGTTTCATCACTTTCAAAATCTCAATCAAGGTCGAGCAGCGAATCTGTGTCTGATTTGATTGGCGGCGGAACCGCAACTGCTTCGTGGTGTGTTTGCTGTTTGACCAGTTCGACGACTTCCGGCGCAAGTTGCGAAGCCAACTGAACTGTTAGTTTTTCCGACAACTGCGCAACAACGCGGTTGACGATTTCGTCAATGACAGCTTGAGGAATGACGGATTCGGCAGCGGCGACGCTAGGAACAGGCGGAACGATGATTTGTGGCGTTTCGATAGCCGGTGCGGTTGGCCAACTCAGCACGTCGTCCAAATCCAGAACGTGATCCAGATCGCCTGTGTTGCCACGTTGCACAATTGGTTCGGCGGCTGACACAACCGGGACTTTGACGGAAACAGGTTCGGTGGCAGTGATGACTGGTTCTTCGACAGAAACCGGTTCCACAATTGCGGGTGCGTTGCCAAGCACTTCCACGCTGGATTGCGTGACGGAATCTGTGACTTGCGGATTGACGGGATTGGTGAACAGGACCGGTTCCGGTTCTGGCGCTTCAATCGGTAGAACTGCCTCGATTACGGGCTCAACTTCTTCAATTTCTACAGGCAGCTCAGGCGCCAATAATTCAGGCTCGGTCTCAACGTCCAGAATTTCTTCGACTTCCAGAACTTCTTCTGATTTCCAAATGTCTACAACGGGCGCTTCCGCAACGGGTTCCATTTCAGGAATGACTTCCGGTTCGGGCTCGTCCGGGAACGGTTGAGTGGGACGAATCGGAATTACCGGCGCTGCCACAGCGGCTTCGACGACAGGGGCTTTCGGTGGTTCGGGAGCTTGCACTTGCGCGACGGTGTTATTGAGTGAGCCGGTCGCGAATTTCGGCGGATGCCCTTCGAGCAAAGTTTTGACCGTCGTGATCAACGTTCGGATGGATTGAAACGGTTTGGTCAGATGTTTGTCGGCGCCGATTCGGCGTGCGCGCTCTTCGTCAAAAGGTTCAAACGCGGGCACTAACAACACGACTGGCGTGTCTTTCATCTCTGGGTGGTTTTTGACGTATTCGCAAATCTCATAGCCGTTTTTGCCGGGTATAGACACATCCGCCATGACCAGCGCCGGGCGCATGTATTGCAAACGGTGAATGGCTTCGTCTCCGTTATTGACGGTTAAAACGTCCACGCCTTCGTCTGAAAAAGTCAGGGTGATGATTTTCTGTACTGTGACGCTGTCGTCAACTAGCAGAATCTTGTAGCCCACGGGAACCTCCGAACAGATGAAACTAAGATTAGGACACCACTTGCGGCAAACTTACCACAAAGAAACAAAAAACACGAAGAGTTTCTAAGCTCTTCGTGTTCTTGTGTTTCCGAGTCAATTTCGGAGCAATTGGTCAGCCTTTCGGCCAGCGTTATTTGAAAATGCCGAAAGGTCCGCCTTTTTTCTTCTTCTCTTTTTTGTCTTTTGAATCGTTGGCTTTGCTCTTGTCGCTTTCGGCAGCGGCTGACGGAGTCGTCCCGTTTGGTGGAGTCGTCACTGTTCGCTCAGGAACAGGCTGGCTGGAAGTCGCCGGATCAACCACGCCTTTGGTGTTGGCGCGGACTGAGCGAGTGCCGGTGGAATTTTGAGCTTCGGATGGTTTTTTCAAAGCGTCTTTGACGTCTTCTTTCTCGTCGCCCTTTTTACTCAGCAACACGCCGTCTCGGGAAATGTCCAAACCATTGCGGCCAATAATCAACCCGAACTTGCCCATCATGCCGGGGCGCTCTGGCGCCGGATTGTCGTTGGCGGGAGCCGGAATCGGTTTGCCGAGTTTTTCCAGGTACTCTTTGCCTTTCTTGGCAAACTCACTGTTCGGATAATCGCGCACCAATCGGTTGAAATATTCTGTCGCCTCTTCGGGTTGTTCCTGTTCAACCAGAGCAACGCCAAGCAGATAAAGCGATTCATCGTAATACCCAAACAATGGATAATTGGTAATGATGTCGCGCAGCCGACTTTCCCCGGCTTTATAGGCCTGACGATTGTTGATGTAAAACTTGGCAATGGTTTGCTCGTACAAGCCAAGCACCTGTTGAACGTCCCGTTTGTCGCGCTGAATCATCGGCAACACGTCTGACCGTGCGCAGCTTTGTTCGGCAGCCAGGAGTTGTTGATAGGCTTTTTTGGCGTTCGTTGCGTCGCGATTGTAAGCGCCCATTTGCCGCATATAAGACTGAGCGATCTTGTGTTTGACGTCACAAATCTTCGGATGCGTCGGGAAGTACTGGGCGAAGTCTTTGTACCCGCCGATAGCTTGTTCCAGATTGCTGTTTCCGCCTTCCAGGTAAAACGAATCGGCAATCGCCAGTTTGGCCAACGGAAGATATTCGCTGTCGGCGTAAGTGGTGATCACTACGTTGTACAATAACCGTGATTCATCGTAGCGGCCTTTCTGGGCTTTGACGGTCGCCTCTTCATACAATTCTTTGTCACGTCCGGGAATCGCAGCGTTTTCATTTTTGACTTTATCCTTGCCGCCGCAAGCGGCTGCGATGAGTGACAAAATCGTGATCAACAAAAACGCTAAGGTCTTCAATCTCATAAAGGACTACTCCATCCTAGCTAAATGCTCCGACGCGTCTCTTCGTTTGATGAGTCGCCGAAACAAGTTGGTTATGCCAACGCTCGCTCGCTAGCCACTGACGAAGCCGCGCTGAGCAATTGTCTCAGACTTTCAGCCGGATCCGGTTTTCCAAAAACCGCAGATCCGGCGACCAGAATTTCTGCTCCCGCGGCAACGACTGCCGCAGCGTTTTCGATACCAATACCACCGTCAATTTCGATTTTGGCGTGCGCACCGGAAGCTTGAATCATTGCTTTCAACCGGCGCAACTTATCCAAAGTTGAAGGAATAAACTTTTGACCGCCAAATCCCGGATTGACAGACATCACCAATACATAATCCACATCAGTCAACACTTCTTCGATCATCGCCAATGGCGTTGCGGGATTGAGCACGACTCCAGCCCGACAACCAGCCTGACGAATATAACTGATTGTGCGATGCAAATGGTAAGTCGCTTCGGGATGCACGGAGATCATATCGGCTCCCGCTGCCGCAAATGCGCCAATGAACTGATCCGGATCTTCAATCATCAAGTGCGCGTCAATGGGCAATCGAGTTGTCCGGCGCACCCATTCCACAATAAACGGGCCGACAGTCAGATTCGGCACGAAATGGCCGTCCATCACATCCACGTGAATGTAAGCCGCGCCTGCGCGTTCAACAGTGGCAATTTGTTCGCCAAGCTTGGTGAAGTCTGCCGATAAAATTGAAGGCGCGATTTCGACCATTTGAAAAGTTAGGGAATTGCGCAAGTCTCGGAAACTGAACGTGTCGAAAAAACTATCTTGCCTGGTAACTTTCGGCTTCAGCCGCCACGATCCTTTATCGCTCTATTGAAGGCGTGGGTGACGGTGTCGCTTTTGACCCAGGTGTCACTTTCAGCGATTCATCTGGTGTCGGTGATTGTTTCGGAGTCGGTTTGGGTGTCGGAACCGGGGTGGGCGTCGGAGTAGCCAGGCCAGTGCTCATATTTACGCGCACAATCTGGCCTGTTTTAACCAGCGTACCTGAACTTGGCGACTGATCGCTCACCAAATTCGCTTCGAACTTGCTGCTCACCGCATGACCGGTAATTTTCATTCTTAAACCGGCATCGTCCAAGGCATCAATTGCCTCCGATTCCGATTTGCCGGTCACGTCCGGCACTTCAACGGATCGTCCGCGCAGCGCCACGTATGTTACGAGAAACGCACAGATGAAAAACACGCCGGCTAGCAGCGCAACTCGCAGCAGCCGATTTAAGACGTGACTCGATGCGAGCCGGGAACTCAAACGCTACGTCCTCCAAAAGTCAGGTATTAATTCGGGATTGAACCTTATGATGCCAAAAGCCACCGGAACAGGCGCGGAGTTTAACATCGTCACAAACGGCTTTACAACGCCCTGCCTCGCAAACATCCGATCCATGACGGAGCCTGGTTCAGGCTTCGTCATGGATCGTTGTCAGTTTGATGATCTCGAAAACACGTGTGCCCGCTGGAGTTTGGACCTTTACTTCGTCGCCTTCTTCCTTATTGAGCAGGCTTTTGCCAATTGGCGAAGCCGTTGAGATCAGGCCCTTCTCAAAGTCCGCTTCTTCAGGGGTCACCAGCCGATAAGTGATTTCCGTGTCACGATCCAGATCGCGCAAGACCAGCGTCGAGCCATAATTCGCGCGATCGGTTGGCAACCGGGTCAGGTCAATGCTGGACAGTTTGGCCATCTGCTGCTGAAGCTGGCGAATACGAGCGCGGACATAGTCCTGCCGTTCGCGGGCATATTTGTACTCGGAATTTTCGGAAAGATCGCCAAGCGCGGCTGCCGTCCGTAATGCGCGTGGCAGTTCGATCGTGAATTCATATTCCAAGGCCTTCAATTCGGCTACGATTTTGTCTTTTCCAGTCAGTTCTTTTTCTTCACTCACAGCTAAAGTCCTCTCACACAGAATCGGCACCGCTTGTTGGTGCCGGCCTGTTCAAACTCAAAAAATACGACTGCCGCAATCTCGCTTTATCAGCGAGGCTGCGGCAGTCGAGCCGGAAGCTAACACACTTCCTAAACTGCTTCAAAGCGGATTTTTTACAGGTTCAGCAACGTCACCAACTCCTGAACGGCTCCGGCAGATTTTTGCAGGGCAGCGCGTTCTTCAGTCGTCAGATTGATCTGGATGATTTCCTCCACTCCGCCGGCACCGATTTTGATCGGCACACCGACGAACAAACCGTTGACGCCATATTCGCCTTCCAGCAAAACCGCGCAAGGCAGGATTTTCTTTTTGTCTTTGACGATTGCTTCGACCATTTCGACCGCCGCCGCTGACGGCGCGTAATAAGCCGAACCGGTTTTTAACAAGCTGACGATTTCAGCTCCGCCGTTGGCAGTGCGTTTGACGATCTCGTCAACCTTTTCTTTTGGCAACAGTTCCGTAATCGGGATGCCAGCGCAAGTCGAATAACGTGGCAGCGGAACCATCGTGTCGCCATGTCCGCCCAGCACGAATGCCGTCACGTTTTCGACCGACACGTTCAAGGCTTCGGCCAGGAAACAGCGCATACGAGCCGAATCCAGCACGCCTGCCATTCCCATCACACGATTTTTCGGGAAGCCGGATTTTTTCCACGCTACCTGAGTCATCGCGTCCAATGGATTGGAGACCACAATGATGATGCAATTCGGCGAATGTTTGACGATTTCTTCCGTGACGCTGGCGACGATGCCCGCGTTCGTGTTTAGCAAATCATCACGGCTCATGCCTGGTTTGCGAGCAATACCCGATGTGATGACGACGACGTCGGAATTGGCCGTTTCTTTGTAGCCGTTCGTTCCGATCAAGCGACTGTCATAACCTTCAATCGGACCAGCCTGAGCCAGATCAAGTGCTTTGCCTTGCGGCATCCCTTCGACGATGTCCAACAAAACAACATCGCCGAGTTCTTTCGAAACCAACCAGTGCGCCGTCGTTGCGCCTACGTTTCCTGCACCGACGACTGTAATTTTCTTTCGTCCCATAATTCCTCCAGATGGGAGGTGCCAAGTTTTAGATGTCAGGAAGAAGCTCTGCCGACACCTAATACCTATCACCTGACACCTACATATTTTCAATAATTGCCGTGGCGAATTCGCTGGTCTTGACCTTCGTGGCGCCTTCCATCTGCCGTTCCAGATCGTAAGTGACCTTCTTCTGTTCGATGGTTTTGACGATGGCGTTGGTGATCATATCCGCGACTTCCTGCCATCCCATATGTTCGAACATCATCACGCCCGACAGCATGACTGAACCCGGGTTGATCACGTCCTTGTCGGCATATTTCGGCGCGGTTCCGTGTGTCGCTTCAAACACTGCCGCGGCATCGCCGATGTTCGCACCGGGAGCCAAGCCCAAGCCGCCAACCTGCGCCGCGCAAGCATCCGACAGATAATCGCCGTTCAGATTTGGCGTGGCAATGACCTGGTATTCATCCGGACGGAGCAGCAATTGCTGGAACATCGCGTCGGCGATGCGGTCATTGATCAGGATTTTGCCTTCGGGCAGTTTGCCGTTGTGGTCTTTCCAGAGTTCGTCTTCGGTCACGATATGATCGCGGAACTCTTCTTTCGCCAGTTGATACCCCCAGTCGCGGAACGCGCCCTCGGTGTATTTCATGATGTTGCCTTTGTGAACCAGCGTGACAACTGTTTTCTTGTGGTCAACGGCGTACTGAATGGCGCGTCGGACCAGATTTTTGGTTCCGGTGATGGAAATCGGTTTGATGCCGATGCCGGAATCCTGATTGATCTGATAGCCGTAATCTTTCAAGAACTCGATCAACTTGGCTGCGCGATCCGAACCTTCCTGGAACTCGATGCCGGAGTAAACGTCTTCTGTGTTTTCGCGGAAGATGATTACGTCCAATTTTTCAGGGTGTTTGACCGGGGCGCCGACTCCGTTGAAATACCGCACTGGGCGAACGCAGGCATACAAATCCAGAACCTGGCGCAACGAAACGTTCAGCGAACGAATGCCGCCGCCGACCGGTGTCGTCAACGGGCCTTTGATGGCGACGATGAAATGCTGAATGGCGTCGAGCGTGCCTTTGGGCAGCCATTCGTTGAATTTGCTGAAGGCTTTTTCGCCCGCGAAGACTTCGTACCACACGACGCGGCGTTTGCCGCCATAAGCTTTTTCAACCGCAGCATCAAACACACGCTGCGAAGCTTTCCAGATGTCGCGACCGATGCCGTCGCCTTCAATGTAAGGGAGGGTTGGGTTGTCAGGAACTACCAGTTTGTTGTTTTTGACGGTAATGCGTCCGCCGTCTTCGGGCGTCGGAATTCCATTAAACGTAGGCATAAAAGCAAAACTCCTTGAGTCAGAGATTGACGCAAAGTCCGCCGGGCAAGTAGCTTCAGATTCTCAACTGTGATTTCTGTTGTAACGGACAATGCTTTTGAATTTTGGTGCGGAAGAGGGCGGAGTCTAACAACCGACCTATAGGCTGTCAATGCAGCCAACCAGACAGAAATGCTATAGTTCCGCCGATGAATCCAATCGAAGAAATCCGCGACAAACTGGCTGAATTTGAATCTATGAAAGAGCAGGGAAGACTGATGCCGGACACTGCTTTGGCGATTGCCGCTCGCGCAGCCGAACTGGTGATTGAGCAGCATCAAACCGACGCAAGCTGTTTGCGCGAAGCCGTCCATCTAATTTGCCGAATCGCCGCAGATGAAAACCCGGAAATCGCTCGCGCAGGAATCATTGCGTTGTTCCCGCAATTGGTCGAACGGCTGAACGATTCGTTTGAACCGGCAGCCTGCCAGCTTTACGACCAGCTCTTTGCTCAAGTGATTGAATTCTGCCGCCGATTGCCAGAAGGCGAACGGCTCAATGAAGGGTTGAAACAGTTTGGTTTGCTGACCGAATCCGATTTACTCGCGCGCAAATCCAAAATCCAAAATCTAAACTCCCAACTCCCAACTCCCAACTCCCAACTTCCAACTCCTTTGAAAGTTTTGCTGCTTTCCCGCGTCACCATCGGCGCAGACGTAGCTGTGACCAGCGCCATCATCGCCAAGTTGCGGCAAGCGTTTCCGCAAGCTGAATTTGTAATCTTAGGTTCTCGCAAGCTGCGCGAACTTTACGGCGGCGATGCTCGGATTCGCATTCGTGAAATCAGTTATGAACGCGGAGGCAGTTTGATTGCTCGACTGACAAGCTGGCTGGACGTGGTTGCGGCGGTGAATGAAGAACGGCAGGGTTTCAGCAAAGAGGCCGTCTGGGTGATTGATCCTGATTCGCGATTGACTCAGCTTGGTTTGCTGCCGTTGGTGGAAAACGATCAGAACTACTTTTTCTTTGAAAGCCGCAGTTACCAACCAAACGGCGAGTCAAAATCCATCGGCCAACTTGCCGCAAGTTGGGGCGGAGAATTGATCGGCAATCACGAGTCAGCTTACCCGTTCGTCGCTTTGCCAAAAGAGCATCAACAATTCGGGCAATCAATTATCGCAGGAATCCAAAACCCAAAATCTAAAACCCAAAATCGAATTGTCACCGTCAGCTTCGGTGTTGGCGGCAATCAAACGAAACGAGTTTCCGACGAATTCGAGCAGCAATTGATCGAATATTTGCTGGCCGATTCCAAAGTCATTTTAGATAAAGGCGCAACCGAAGAAGAACGCGAGCAAATCAATCGCATCGTCGTCGCCGTTCGCTCCACAGGCAAAACCGTCGTCGAACTCAACGAAGCAAGCAAAGCCGAGCTTTCCATTGAATACTTGCGACAAGCCGACGTTGTCACTTGGGACGGCAGCATCGGAGCTTTTGCCGGATTGATTGCGGCGAGCGACCAATACATCGGCTATGACTCTGCCGGACAACACATCGCCGCCGCGCTTGGCATAAAGACATTGACGGTGTTTGTCAGCTCGAACAATGCAACCTTCACCGAACGCTGGCGGCCGTTTGGGAAAGAACGTGTTGATGTGGTCAATGTCGAAGCCGGTGAACAGAAAATGGCTGAATCCATTTTGGATTCAGCCATTGAGCTTTACAGAAAAAGAAAATCTGACGGGATTCGCCGCTGAGATTATTCTGACTTCTTCGACTTCGGTCGCAGATTTGCCGCCAACACTTTCTTCCGCATCCGAATGGATTTCGGAGTGACTTCGACCAGTTCATCTTCGGCGATGTATTCGATGGCTTGTTCCAGTGTCAGGTCGCGAACCGGAACCAGTCGCAACGCTTCATCGGCACTGGAAGCGCGCATGTTGGTCAGCTTCTTTTCGCGGACAATGTTCACGTCCAGGTCAACGTCGCGGGAGTTTTCGCCGACGATCATGCCTTCGTAAACTTCGGTCTGTGGTTTGACGAACAGTTCCCCGCGTTCCTGCAAATTGAAGATCGCATAACCGGTCGCGATGCCTTGGCGGTCGGCGATCAAACTGCCGGTTCCGCGTCCGGCCAATTCTCCCTGCCATTTGCCCCAACGCAAAAACAACGTATTCAACAGGCCGGTGCCTTTGGTTTCGGTCAGGAATTCATTGCGGAATCCGATCAAACCGCGCGAAGGAATTTCAAATTCCATGCGGACTCGACCGTGGCCGTGGTTGACCATTTTGGTCATCGTTCCTTTGCGGCGTCCCATGGCTTCGGTGATGACGCCGATAAACTGTTCGGGAACGTCGATCACCGCCATTTCGATAGGTTCGCACAGGTCGCCGTCAATCTTTTGTGTCACGACTTGCGGGCGAGCGACGTTCATCTCGAATCCTTCGCGGCGCATTTGTTCGATCAAAATCGCAAGCTGCAATTCGCCTCGACCGGAAACGCGGAAGCTGTCGGGGGAGCCTGTGTCTTCGACGCGGATGGCAACGTTGGCGAGCAATTCTCTGTCCAGCCGCTCGCGAATCTTGCGCGAAGTGACGTGCTGACCGTCTTTGCCTGCGAACGGCGAGGTGTTGACGCCGAAGATCATTGAAATCGTCGGTTCGTCCACAATGATGCGCGGCAGTGGGCGCGGGTCTGTTGCCGACGTGACAGTGTCGCCAATATGGATGCCTTCAATGCCAGCCAGCGCAATGATGTCGCCGACAGTGGCATGCTCAACGGGAACCTGTTTCAGACCGTCGAAAGTGTAGAGCTGCGTAATCTTGGTTTTTTCCAGCTTGCCGTCAATTTTGCAGACCGAAACCTGATCGCCGATGGCGAGCGTGCCATTGAAGATGCGGCCAATGGCCAATCGCCCAACATATTCGTTGTATGCCAAGTTGGCGACCAGCATCTGCAGCGGCGCGTCATCGGTTCCGGTGGGCGGCGGAACGGTTTTCAGAATTTGTTCGAACAGCGGTTGCAGATTGTCGCTTTCGTGATCGAGTTCGTGTTTGGCGATGCCATCGCGCGAAATCGCATACAGGATTGGAAAGTCAATCTGTTCGTCGGCAGCGTCCAGGTCAATGAACAGGTCATAAACTTCGTTGACGACTTCTTGCGGGCGAGCGTCCTGGCGGTCAATTTTGTTGATGACGACGATAACGGGAAGTTTCTGTTCCAAGGCTTTGGACAGCACGTAGCGCGTTTGCGGCAACGGGCCTTCGGAAGCGTCCACCAGCAAAGCGACTCCATCGGCGAGTTTCAGCACGCGTTCAACTTCGCCACCGAAGTCAGAGTGTCCCGGAGTGTCCAGAATATTGATTTTGGTTTGGCCATACTGCACGGCAGTATTTTTGGCCATAATGGTGATGCCGCGTTCGCGCTCCAAGTCCATCGAATCCATGACGCGCTCGACGATTTTTTCGTTGGCGCGGTACAGGCCGGACTGTTTGAGCATGGCGTCAACCAATGTGGTTTTGCCATGGTCTACGTGAGCGATAATGGCGATATTGCGAATGTTTGTTTGAGAAATATTTGATGCGTCCATAAAGATTTTTCTGTGCTGAGCAATGATCCAGTAAAAGCTATGCTAGCAACTAGGCCCCGCTTTGTCATCTGCCGATGTTTTTGCGCGGTTTGCCAAGCTGCGTTGCCTGCCGGATAATTCGCGTTTCCATTTTCGGTAGCGCAGGTTTTTCAACCTGCGCCGATGCCGCTCAGAAGACCTTTCGGTAATTCGTGAGCGCTTGGTTTCAAAAGACAATCGCAGGTTGGAAAGCCTGCGCTACGGTTAGGAGCAAAATGGCTGACGTAATTAAATGTGAACGCTGTGGCAAAAAACTGCCTGGGCTGGAAAAACCTCCTTTCGGCAGCGCGCTCGGCAAAAAGATTCACGAACAGATTTGCCAGGCTTGCTGGAAAGGCTGGCTGGCAACGCAAAACCAGCTGATCAATCATTACGGTTTGAGCACGATCAACCCGGAACACCAGCAGTTTCTGATTCAGAATATGGAAGCGTTTTTGTTCGGCGGAGGCATTCAAGCGCAGATTGATACTTCGCTGGAAGGAACAATCCAGCATTGAAAATCGGTAAATTGCAGGGGCTGAAGTTGCAACAAAGACGCAACTTTGCTGGTGTTTGACACGTTAGGACCCCCGTAATATCTTTTCGCCCGTTCGGTTTTTTGTGCTGAGTTCCGCATAAGACCTGAGACCCCGGCGAATCAACTTCAAGAAGTAGTAAGGTGAAGTCAGGAATGAGAAAAGAGAAATGGGTGGGCTATTCGCCCGAAGATGATAACGACATCCGCGTGATTGAAGACCTGTCGTCGCTGCGCGGTGACGACGACGACGGTAGTTTGTGGGGCGAGCTTCGTTCACTGTTTCGCGACATCGTTTTTGCCGGTCTGATCGCCATCCTAATCGTTGTCTTTGTCGTGCAACCTGTGCGCGTTGAAGGTCAAAGCATGATGCCGAAACTGCACGATCAGGATCGCATCTTCGTCAACAAGTTCATTTACCCGCTGCGGGAATGGATGGGCGACAAAGAACCGATCAAGCGAGGCGACATCGTTGTGTTGCTGTTTCCGCTCGATCCTTCGAAATCCTACATCAAGCGCGTTGTAGGTTTGCCCGGCGAAAAGATCAACATTGAAGACGGCAAGCTGTACATCAACAATGAGCTCGTTGATGAGCCGTATCTTGATCCGGAATTCCTCTCAAGTGATTCGCTGACTACGCCGAAACAGATTCCCGAACATCATTACTTTGTGATGGGCGATAATCGTCGCAATAGCAGTGATAGCCGCTATTGGGATTTCGTGCCCGAAAAGTACATCTACGGCAAAGCAATTTTTCGATATTACCCGTTTACGCCTTACGAGCGACTTGGGAAATTAGAATAGGGAGCCAGTCGCCAAGACATTGGAGCCAGAAAACCTATTAGCAAAGATGTGGAATTGATTGAAGGCGCGGCAGCGGCAAGCTGGCCGCGCTTTCCCATATAGGCCTACCTGGTTGGCCTGAAACTGAACTGACAATTCATGCTCACGAACCTTCGATTATTGCTTTCATTGTTGTGGCAGCCGCTTGTGGCGATTCGCGCTGTGCGTGACCGGGCGCCCGTGAGCTTTGCGGTGGTGGTGGCGCTGTTAACAGCTTGGGTCTATTCCATTGTTGCCGTCGCGATGGCGAATTACGCTCAGGCAGGAGGAATCGTCGGAGCGACCAATGGCATGGCCGCGGGGTTTGGCGCCAAATCATTCTGGATTGCGGCACTGACAAGCAATTCGATGCGAGCTTTTATGACGGCGGTCATGATTGTTCTGTTTGCCTCCGTGATTTATGCGCCGTTTCTGATTTTGATCGCCAACCTGTTCGAACGCCGCGCCAGCATTTCGTTGGTAATGCGCGAAGAGTATCCGGCGATGGTTTCTTGCGTGTTGATGTCGTTGGCAGTTTCATTTTTAGTGACGCTGCCCCCGGCAGTGGTGATTGGATGGCAGAGCGCACGGCTCAGTTCCGCACTTGGCTTTTTCGTGTTGGTGGCGGTGATTCCGCTGCCGATTTTTGCGTGGTTTATGGCGTTGACCACCGGCACGATGTTCAACATTGGCTGGGTCGCGGTTTCCTTGGCTGTTTTGATTTCGTTTTTGTCGCTGCTGAGTCTTCCACTGCTTGTGGATGCGACTTCGTTTATTTGCGGCTCGCCAATTCTGTTGCTGCTGTTAATTTTTCTGCTGCGTGACAGGTTTGACGACCTGATGAAAACACACCAATCGCGGCAATCGTTCAAGCAGAATTTGCAGGCTGCTACATTGAATCCGGCGGATGCTTCGGCCCATTACAATCTAGGATTGCTTTACCAGCAACGGGGCGAACTGGACGCAGCCATCGGTTCATTCAGTCGAGCCATCGAAATTGATTCGAATGAAACTGATGCGCATTACCAGCTTGGCCGGATCGCGCGCTGGCAAAATCGGTTTGACGAAGCGGTGCGGCATTTCGAACAAGTGGTGCGGCAGGATTCTGGGTACAGCCAGCACGAAATCTGGCGAGAAATCGCGCTGGTTTATTATTCCGCAAAACAATACCCGGACGCCTTGGATATGTTCGACAAGTTTTTAGAAAAACGGCCCTCGGACGCGCAAGGACGTTACTGGCGAGGCATGACGCTGTACTGTTTGGGGCGAACTGGCGAAGCCTCCGAAGAAATGCAAAGCTGTATCGAATCCGTTAAAAATGCTCCAGCTTATAAATATCGCACAGAGCGGCAGTGGCTGCATCTGGCGCAAAATTTTTTACGCGAGCGAAGCTCGTAACTGTGTCCCGCGCTCAAAAGACAGCGGGGAAAATCTCGAATCTCAAATCTGAAATTATCAGCAATGACCAAACAAGCAATTTTAGCCCTGGAAGATGGCAGAACATTTCGCGGTCGCGCCTGGGGCGCTGACGGCGAACGCACTGGCGAAATCGTGTTCAACACCTCGATGACCGGTTATCAGGAAATCCTGACGGACCCTTCGTATGCCGGTCAGATCGTGACGATGACGTACACCGAAATCGGCAATTACGGCGTGAACACGGAAGACGTGGAATCGCGCCGCCCTTTTGTCGAAGGTTTCGTCGTCCGCGAATTTTCCGAAATTACGTCGAACTGGCGCGCTTCGATGTCGCTGGACGAATATTTGAAGCTGAACGGGATCGTAGGCATTTCCGAAGTGGACACGCGCGCGCTGGTGCGCCACATTCGCGAAAAGGGCGCGATGCGCGCCTGCATCTCTTCGATTGATACAGACGAAGCCAGCGTCATCGCCAAAGCGCGAAAAGCTCCTGAAATGCTGGGTCGCAATCTGGTGGACGAAGTTTCCTGCGGAGACGCTTACAAATGGTCGAGCGTCAACGATGAGCAAAAGAGTTTCGACCCGCTGTTGGGATTCCAGCCGGGTATCGCGCTGCAACCCGGCGAAGAGCGGTTCCGTGTGGTCGCCTACGATTTTGGCATCAAGTATTACATTCTGCGCTATCTGGCTGCCGTTGGTTGCGACGTGACGGTTGTGCCCGCGGGAACTTCAGCGGATGACGTGCTGGCGCTGGCTCCGGATGGAATCTTTCTTTCCAACGGCCCGGGGGATCCAGCGGCGCTGCCGGGTATCGTCGGCGAAGTGAAAAAGTTGCTGCCTGCCGCGCCGGTCTTCGGCATTTGCCTGGGACACCAGATTTTAGGATTGGCCTTCGGCGGAAAAACCTTCAAGCTGAAATTCGGTCATCGCGGAGGCAATCAGCCTGTCAAAAATCATCGCAGCGGCAAATGCGAAATCACGTCGCACAATCATGGCTTCGCGGTTGACCCGGACAGTTTGAACCAGAACGACATCGAACTGACGCACTTCAATTTGAACGACGGCTGTCTGGAAGGAATGCGCCATCGTCACTTGCCTGTGTTTTCGGTTCAATACCACCCCGAAGCCGGCCCCGGCCCGCATGATGCGACTTACTTGTTCGATGAGTTCATCGCCAACATGCGCGCTCACCGCGAAAGTCAGTACCGCGCGCGGTAGCAAGCGAGTTGGTGCTAATCGGCGCTCCCTACCGGTCGCGGTACTGACTCAATTTTACGGCTGAATCGTGAACGCTCCTGATTTGGTGAACGACACGCCGCCAGGATTTGTGACGGTCACGTTGCGTGTGGACGTTTGCGCCGAACTGGCAATGACGAACTTCGCCACAATAGTTGTTGAGGTGATCGAAGTCGGCGTCACGGTAACTGCGCCGCCGTTGACCGTGACCACCGTTTGACCGGGCAGGAATCCACTGCCATTGATGGTCACGAATACTGTCGTTCCGCGCTTGCCGCTGGTTGGCGTCAAAGAAGTAATCACCGGATCGCCTCCCGTGGGAGCTTCGGTCACGGTCACCGATTGCGCCGCCGTCGAAGCCGTCCCGCCTTTGCCATCATTTACTGTCAACACAATCGAATGAGTGCCGACAGCCAGTTGCACGCTGGCTTGAGCGGTCGTGGCGATGACTTGCCCGTTATCCGTCCAACTGAACGTCAGCGGATCGTTGTTCGGATCGCTGGAGCCGGTTCCGTCCAGATTGACTGTCGCGGTTTGGCCGTTTGCCTGAACCGTCGAAGGCAACGCGTTGGCGACGGCGACCGGCGGCTGGTTGGCTGGCGGCCCGTTCGGATCGCTGACCGTGATCGTAAAACTCGGCGTTAGATTCGATCCGCCTTTGCTGTCTTCGGCTTTGACCTGAACATTGTATACGCCGACATTGCCTCCCGCCGGATTGATGAACAGCGTTGCAGTCCGAGCCGTAGCGTTCGCGTTCGTGACCGTCACAAACGGAAGCGACGGAACCAGCGAAAACGTCACCGAATCGTTGTCCGCATCCGTCGCCGAAAGCGCGACGCTGAGTTGCTGGCTCTTGTTCAAACTTTGATTCACCACCTGAGCCGGAACCGGCAGATTGTTTGCCGGGCCGCTGGCCGTCAATCGCCGCACGCGCAAGTTGCCGGAATCGCTGAACACGATATTTCCCGAACCATCAATCGCAACTCCTGTTGGAGTGTCGAGCGTAGCGCTGGTGGCGGCTCCGCTGTCGCCTGTGTTTCCGGCGCTGTTGCTTCCAGCAATTGTGACGATCAAACCGTCGCTGATTGTGACTTTGCGAAGCCGTTCGTTGTCGGTGTCCGTGATGATCAGGTTGCCGTTGGAATCCAGCGCAAGTCCGGTCGGCGCATTCAGCGCGGCCAGATTTGCAGCCGCGCCGTCTCCGCCAAAGCCGGAAGTTCCGTTGCTCAAGCCCGCGAAGTGGCTGATGTTGCCACCCGCGACTTTGCGAATGCGGTTGTTGCCTTGATCGGCGATGTACAGCGTTGCGCCGTCACTGCTGACCGCGACGCCCGTCGGATGGTTCATCTTGGCTGAAAGCGCCGTTGCGCCATCGCCGCTGTTTCCGACTTCGCCGGTTCCGGCAACGATGGTCAGGTTGCCGCTGGAAATTTTGCAGACGCGATTGTTGCCGGTGTCCGCGAAATACACGTTACCCGCCGCATCCACAGCAACAGCGGTTGGCGAATTGATCCAGGCGCTGATTGCCGGGCCATTTCCTCCTAACGCTGCGATGCCAGTTCCGGCAATTGTCGAGATGGTGTTGTTGCTCAAATCAATTTTGCGAATGCGATGGTTGCCGGTGTCGGCGACATAAAGCGAATTGCT
>DAOMFR010000006.1:33429-69343 GCA_035429885.1 Blastocatellia bacterium | reverse complement strand
AATCAATTTTGCGAATGCGATGGTTGCCGGTGTCGGCGACATAAAGCGAATTGCTGGCCGCGTGCAGCGCCAATCCATTCGGATTGTTGAACTTGGCCGAAGTCGCTGCTCCACCATCGCCCGCAAATCCTTTGGCTCCGGTTCCCGCCAGCAAGGTGATTGTGCCGCCTGAAACTTTGCGAATGACACGCGCTTCGGCGTCGGCGATGTATACATTGCCGTTGGCGTCCGCCGCGATGCCGTTAGGTTGTTTGAACGTGGCGGCGGTGGCGGCTGCGCCGTTGCCGCCATTGCCAGAAGACCCGAAGCTGCCGTTTCCGGCGAAGGCTGCGATGTTGAAATTCGATCCGGTTGGCGGCGGAGGTGGATTGCATCCCGTGCAATTGACCGTCACTTTGAACGTCGTCGAAGCCGGATTGCCCGCCGCGTCACTGGCTGAAAACGTCACGGTCGTTGTTCCCACTGGAAACGTCGAACCCGAAGCGGGCGACGCTGTTACGGTTCGATTTCCCGAAACCGTGTCGGTTGCCGTTGGTAGTGTGAAGGTCACAACTGCGCCGGTTCCCGAAACAATCGTTTGCGTGATGTCCGCTGGAACGTTGCTGAAAACTGGCGGCGTGGTGTCCTGCACTTTTACGTTTTTGGCGACGGTGCTGGTGGTTCCGTTGGGTTTGCCGTCGCTGACGGTCAGCAGGATCAAATGTTGGCCCAAAGCCAACGTCACTTGCGCCGTCAGTTGCGAGGCGATGGTGTTCGTTCCGCCTGAAAAGTTATCCGACCAGATTGTGCTGGTGATGGCGTCGCCGTCGGGGTCGCTGGCCGTTCCGTTCAGTTGCACACTGGCTCCGCTGGGGCCAGTGGCTTCCACCGTCGCCGGAAGCGTTCCTGAATCGGCGATGGGCGCTCGGTTGACGTTGTTGACCGTCAAGACAATTGCCTTGGCATTGCTGAGCGGCGGCGTTGCGTCGTCCGTCACAGTGAACGTGATGTTGAAGGTTTGCGTTGCGCCTGCATTGTTTGGCACCACGTCATAAGCTGGCGTGTAGCTGAACGCGCCTGTGGTTGCGTTGAGTGTTGCTCCGTTTGGAGCTCCAGTCATCGAATAGGTCAGTGTTTGGTTTGTATTTGGGTCGGTCGCTTGCAGCGTGAAGCTGAGGTTTGAACCTTCGCTGACGGTTTTGTCGCCGGGACTGGTTAGGTTCGGCGCGCTGTTGGGCGGGGCAACAGCCAGACGAATGCGGTTGTTGCCAGTATCCGCGACATAAACTCCGGTGGCATTGACCGCGACTCCGTTGGCCAGACTCAGCTTAGCCACCGTCGCCGGGCCACCGTCTCCGCCAAAACCGATTTCACCATTGCCGATGACCGTGTTGATGATGTTCGTGGCGGCAGTGACGCGGCGAATACGATTGTTGCCTTTGTCTACGATGTACAGATTTCCGCTGCTGTCCACGGCTACCGCCGAAGGCGAATTCAGCCGCGCGGTGTTGGCTGGACCACCGTCGCCTTCAAAGCCTGTGCGCGGAATCCCCTGCGTCACGGCTGTGCCGATGACTCCGCCAGAAACCCGTCGGATTCGATGATTGTTGGTGTCAGCGATAAACACATCGCCGTCGCTGTTGACCGCGACTCCGCTGGGACGATTCAACCGCGCTCCGGTTGCGGTTCCGTTGTCGCCTGTGAATCCCAGCGTGCCTTGAGTTCCAGCAAAAATTGTCACGGTGCCGCCGCCAACCGGAACCTGGCGAACCACGTGATTGCCCGGATCGGCGATGTAAAGCGTCGTGCCGAAGACCGCGACTGAACTTGGACCGTTGAGCAATGGCGAACTCAGTCCGGCCAGCGTAGAAATGTTGCCGTTGGTGTCAATTTTGCGAACGCGATTGTTGCCGGTGTCGGCGACGAAAATGTTTCCGCTGGCATCCACGGCGACTGCCGAAGGCCGGTTGAAGGTTGCCGCCAGAGCCGGACCTCCATCACCGTTTGCGTCTCCGGGATTTGCCGACGGTGTGTTCGCAGTTCCGGCAATCGTGTTGATCTTGCCGTCGCTGGCGTTAACTTTGCGAATGACGTGATTGTTTGTGTCTGCGATGTAGTAATTGCCCGCCGCATCCAATGCCACACCCATCGGCCCGTCGAGTTTGGCGAGATTGGCCAATCCCGTATCGCCCGCGAAGCCGCTGGAACCGTCGCTGGCGACAGTGCTGATCGTCGAGCCGGATACTTTGCGCAACCGTCCATTACCCGCATCCAGGAAAAATACATCCGAACCCGAAACGCCGATTCCGGAAGGTGCGTTCAGCGTGAACAACGTCGCAGGCGTTCCGTCACCGTTGTAGCCTTGTCCGGCGCGTCCGGCGATGGTGGTCAGCGACGTTCCGTCCACTTGGCGAACTCTGTTGTTGCCGGTGTCGCTGATCAAGACTTTGTGCGACAGGCCAACAGTGACACCAGTCGGACTGTTTAACTGCACGGACGTGGCTACTCCAAATTCCGTGGGGGAACCGGTCAGGCCGTTTCCGGCAAAGGTGCTGATGTTGCCGCTGATGATGGCTCGAACGACGTGATTGCCTGTGTCTGCGATGTAAATCGTGCTGCCGTCAACCGCCACATCATTCGGAGAGCTCAATGCGGCAATCGAAGCCGGGCCGCCATCGCCTTCATTGCCTGCGGCTCCGTTGCCCGCGACGTGAGAAATCCCCGGCGTGCCGCCCAGGTCATTGATGGCAATCAATCGGTGGTTGCCTGCGTCGGCGATCAGCAATCGTGTGCCGTCCAGCGCGATTCCGCGCGGATCCGTCAACACCGCTGCCAGCGGATCTCCCAGACTGGAACCCGGCAAGCCGTTTCCGGCGACGGTGTTGATTTGTCCGTTGCTGAGGGTGACTTTGCGAATGCGGCGATTGCCGCTGTCAGAAATGTAAACGTCGCCGTTTGCGTCCACTGCCACATCCGATGGACTGTTCAGCAACGCATCGGTTGCCGCGCCTCCATCGCCGTTCGTCGCGACGGAATTTCCTGCTGCTTGCCCGGCTTTGCCAGCAAAAACCGTCAACGTTCCTGCCGTGAGGTTCAATTTTCGGATGACGTGATTATTCGTGTCGGCGAAGTAAATTTCATTTGCCGACGCCACCGCGATGCCTCGCGCATTTTGGAAATCGGCGAATGGCCCTGTGCCTCCGCTGGAACCGGCGATAGTCGAAATATTGAACCCCGATTGTGCCGACACCGATCGCCAAACACTCGGCCACGCCAAAGCAGCCAAGCAAATCAATCCTGCCAGCGCCAGCCAGGCTGATTGGCGTGAAAGACCGGAACGCAAAGTTTTGTGCGTGTGAGTTGAAGCAGCCTGAAAAGTACGTTTCATTTTTACCTCTCGAACATGGGAAACCGCGACTTGACCGCACTGGTTTGTCGCGCAACGAAGCCGGTCAATCGGTGAATCAAAATGGTTTGATTGCTGGATTTTCACTGCCGGATCAACGCTCGCTGGGAGGCACAGAACGTTGCCCGAAAAAGATGGCCTGGAAAATCAAAAAGTAATCAGTCGGGGTATGGGCTTAACTTGGGTAGTGGGTATCGGGACGATGCGGATTGTAGTTTTCCTGCCTGACGGTGGTCAACAAGTTTATCAACGGTTGAAGCCGCGATTATTGGTAGGAAGAGTCGATATAGTTCGTGCGCAAAAATAGCCAGGTTGAATAGGCATTAATGGCCACTGACAAGACAAACAGCAACGCTTCAACCAGCGTAATCTTTTTGGGCGAGCTTTCCAGCAGGATCAGAAACATCCATGGCAGCAATTCCATCCCGTACCGATACGAAATCTGCCACCCGCCCGGATTGCCATGCAGCCACAGCACCAGCGTCAACACGGCGACAGCTCCGACAGCCAGCCATTTCAATTGGCGGTCGTTGGCTCCGCGTCTGAAAAGCAAAATCAGAAAAGGGCAGCTCAGCAGAATTGAGCCTCCGAATCCGGACGGAACCAGGTACGGGAAGTCAGGAATGCGATTCCAGCTTTCGACCAACATTGCGTAGGCGTTTCCGCCAATCGAATGGATCGAAAAGATGCCGTGTTGATACCAGGGTTCATCCAACACTCCGGGAATGCGGGCGTAGCCGAAATCAAAGGGTTTGCCGAATCTGGTGTAGTTGTAGATTAGCGTTGCAACGCCAAGCGCCAACGGCATCGCAATGAAACGATCAACCAATCCAATCAAGCTGGAATCTTCGTTTCGTTCCCGCACAGTTTTGTACAGCAGGTAAACAAACAGCGGAGCCAGCAGAATGATTTCCGTGCGATTGCCGAACGCGACGGCGAAGAATAATCCCGCCAGAAACGGGTTGGGACGGACTAGCGAAAAATATAGCGCCGCGAATTGTCCCGCGACCGCAAATCCCAGCGCGATGTGCCAAGATCCGGCAAACGCCAGGTTTGCCCACATCCAGGTGCCAAGTGCCGGAAACAGCGCCAACAGAATTCGCTTCAGCAAATCGTCCGTATATTTTGCCGCCAGCAAATAACTCAGCAATGTGATGATTGCAGCCAGCAGCGCAGCCAGAATCGTTCCCGGAAAGCTGTTGATCAGATGCAGTTTTTGGAACACAACCAGCGGCGTCATCACTAGCACGCTACCCAACGGGAAGGCTGAATAGTATTTCCCGTTGTGCGGAATCATTTCATTCAGCCATTCTGGCGGCGGCTCATCCAGTCCGGCTTTGCCGTCGAGCAATGCTCCGGCGATTCGGAGTGTGTAATCGTAATACTGGCCCGATTGTGGATTGGAGAAGTAATACGCGAAGAAAACCAAAATGATGACGGCAACGGCGAGGGAAGTAGACTGGCGATTGTGCGGGGAAGTCATCTGAACTCTGCGGTGTTTATCAATCCAGGCCATTTGGGCTTGGATCAGATGTGACCAGCAATTCGTTGGTGACGCTTTGAACGACGGCGATCACTTTGATTCGTTCCAGCTCGTCTTCCAGATTGTCGAGCGCAATGGCGGCGGCGGCTTGATGAGCGCTTTTGATTGTCGTGCCTTCGCCCGTGGCCAGGCAGTGACCGTTGACCCGCAGCTCAATTTGGAACACGCGGTTGTGATCCGGCCCCAGACTTTCGACGATGGCGTAATGAGGCGTCGGCAATCCAAACGATTGCAATCTTTCCTGCAACGCGGTTTTGTAATCGGTCTTGGTCAGATTTTGCGGATCAATTTTTCCCAAGGTGTCGGCGAATTCGCGGTAAACAAATTCTTTGGCGGCTTCGATTCCGCGGTCCAGATAGATAGCGGCGATCAAGGCTTCGTAAGCGTCCACTTGAAGCGCAGCTTTGTTTCTTCCGCCGGTTTTTTCCTCACCGCGATTGAGCAACAGGTAATTGCCCAATTCCAGCTTGGCGGCTTGGCTTCTGAGATTGACGGCGCTGACCATATAAGCCCGCATTTTCGACAACGTGCCTTCGCTAAGGTTTGGGTAAAGTTCCAGCAGCCAAGCGCTGACCAGAAATTCCAGGACTGCGTCGCCTAAAAATTCCAGGGCTTCATTGTGCGGAGGACGCGGCTCCGGCTGTTCGTTGGCAAACGAACGATGCATCATCGCGCGACGAAGCAAAATCTTGTCGCGGAAATAATATCCGATCTGTTCTTCCAGTCGGCTCAGCCTATCTTCGAATGTGCCTTGATCGCTCACTGCTTCCAGTTTTGTTGGGGGAGTGTTGAAAATCGCCTGCATAAATCAAATGCAATGGCTAGCTCATTATCGTGTTACTGAGGCTTTTTGCAAGAAAGCCAGCACTGTTGTGAGTGCTGGCTTTCTGTAAAGCGACCTCGACAGTTGAGGTCTGAGCGTTTTGTCTGCTTGGGCGACAGGGCGCTGCTTACCGTTTGCGCTTTTTGGGAGCAGCTTTGGTTGTTTTGCCTTTGGTTGCCGCAGGAGCAGCTTTGGTTCCAGTGTTGGAGCCGCTGTTGTGGCCAGTCGCCGCTGCGCCGCCGCTGCTGGTGAGCTTCACGCTGCCAGCGGCAGGCGTGGTTGGAGCCTGCAATGGAGCAGCGTTGGCCTCTTCTACTTTGACCGGAATTGCCGGGCTGGCAACTGTCGGATCTGCGCTGAACGCTTTCACGTACTCAGCCGATTTTTCGGGAGCCTTGGTGCGGTAATTCCAATAGGCGTCAAAATATCCTTTGGCAGCATCGGCCAAAGGTTTGGTTTCAGGCTTGACCGCCGCCGCTATCACGCGAGCGTATTCGGGAATCAATTTGCCATCCATGACATCGTTGACTTTCTTCAACAGTTCTTTGCCCGGATCGCCATTCTTTAGCTCATCTGAAAGTTTGTCATACTCTGCGCGCAGAGCCTGATATTCTTCCTGGTACACACCCGCTCGCAGCCAATAGTTGTTCGGGTCTTTCCAGCCTGCGCCGTCTTTGTTTTTGACCATCGTGGCCTTGGTCAGGTAATCAACAGCTTGAGCTTTGTCGCCCTTGGTTTCAATCAATCGGAAACCCAGGAACTGGTTAATCTGCGCTTGAACGATTTCGCGCAAATTATCCCAATTGGCCTTTTCCCAACCTTCGGCAGGGGTGGTTGATTCGAACAGCTTGAGCGCCTGTTCGCCATAACCTTTGACTTTGTCGTAATTTTTGTAGATTTGCCCGATGCTGCCGTGGGCGCCAGCCAGCGCCATCTGGCCAATGACAAACTGATTGCCCGGCACCACTTTCAGGAACTCTTCCCCGGCAGAAAACAATTGATCCAGCTTGTTAGCGTCTGGGGCAGCGTAATAAGCTTTCAGAGCGGCTTGGAATCTTTCATTGGCTCCCTTAAAGGCATCTTGTGCGTCTCGATTTTTGACTTTTTTCTCTGCGTTGGGCGCATAAGTGCTTTTCGGGAAATTCGCGAGTAATTCCTTGGAAAGCTGATAACACTTATCCTCGTCCTTCTTGGTAAAGCAGGTATCGTACCAGATGCGTTCGGCTTCGGCCTGCTTCTCTTCCTGCGTCTGCGCTTTGGCAGGGGTAAACGCGATGGCGCTGGCCAGCAGCGACAATGCGACTAGAAAACTAAACTTCTTCATTGAATTTATTCCTCCACAGTCAGCGTTCTATAGCTCTAAGCTTAGAGTTTTGTCCCAGAAATCGTATTGATGGTTTTGGAGATTGGCGAGTTTCGACAGTGCGAACCTCGACAGGTCTGACCAGCTTTAAAACCGCCCTCTAATTGACGCCAGTAACGAGGCATTAGTTACCGTATCAGGAAAAATTTTGACCGCATCATGTCAACGAGTACGTTGGTCAGTCGGAAGCCCTCAGGGCTCGCCCAAACTCAATATCAACGCGTATTCAACCTTCAAGTGATGAATGACGAGATATGGAATTTTGTTGGATTTTGATGATGAGTGCCAACGGTTCTCTTAAGAGCTTGTCAGGCGAAGGCGTATTGTGCATTATTCAAATGCTTTGTCAAACATACCTTATGTCCAGCTTACTGAACCATTTCAATGCTCTTCAAGCTTCGATTTTGGACTCAATTCGCGTCCTGGTCGAAAGAGAAACCACATCCCGCGAAGAGGCCAGACTTAACGAAATTGCCTCTTTTGTCGCGGGTCAACTGAGTGAGTTGGGTGGAGAAATTGAACTCACTCCACAACCCGGCTATGGAACTCATCTACGAGCCAGATTCGACTTCGGTCATGACCGGGCAGAGCCTCAAGTCTTGGTGATCGGCCACTTGGATACCGTTTGGCCGGTCGGGACTCTGGAACGAATGCCCTTTCGCCTGACACCGGAAGGCACCGCTCACGGGCCAGGCATTTTTGATATGAAAGCGGGGATTGTAACTGCCGTCAATGCTTTGAACGCGATTCGCAGTCTGGGCTTGCAAACCAAAAGACCCATTACGTTGTTGCTGACTTGCGATGAGGAAATCGGCAGCAAAACTTCGCGCTTACTGGTGGAAGAAGAAGCCAAACGCTCGGCAGTGGCCCTGGTGCTGGAACCTCCAATTACAGGCGGCGTGGTCAAAACCGGACGCAAAGGCATTGGCGTGTTCGGTGTTCGAGCCATTGGCCGAGCGGCTCATGCCGGACTTGATCCGCGCAAAGGCATCAATGCCAACGTCGAGCTTTCACACCAGATTTTGCGGCTGGCGGCGTTGAACGATCATGACCGAGGCGTGACCGTCAGCGTCGGCGTAATGAATGGCGGCACGACGACGAACGTTGTTCCGGCGGAAGCTTCGGCAAAAGTGGACGTTCGATTTTGGACGCCGGAAGATGGCGAGCGAGTCGTTCGCGAAATTCGCGGCTTGACGCCTGTTCTTGATGAGGCGCAGCTTGAAATTACAGGCGGCATCAATCGCCCGCCAATGCCGCGTTCGGAAAGCAATATTGCGCTTTACGAACATGCGCGCGATTTGGCGGCGGAACTCGGATTTGATTTGCAGGACGCGGTTGTCGGCGGAGGCTCCGACGGTAATTTTACGGCAGCGCTGGGAGTGCCGACGCTGGATGGATTGGGAGTGGATGGGGCTGGCGCTCATGCCGATCACGAACACATTATCGTCAGCGACATTCCTCGTCGGGCAGCGTTGCTGACAAGGCTGATTCAAACCGCTTGATGAACTCGAAAGGCAAAAAATCGTGCTGTTGGGCAGCGGCTTTTCGTCAAATGAACTTTGGCTGCCGCTTGTTTTTGATATTTGCCATTTGCCTTTTACTTTTCGATTTTGCCTTGGCGCAGTCGCCAGTGCGCTTGGCCATTGTGGATTTTGTCGGTGATCAGGGCAGGGAAGTTTCGACCACGCTGCGCGAGTTGGCGAAATCATCTGCCGGAATTGAACTGTTGGACGATGATCTTGTGCGAGTGGCGGCGAGCGGAGCTGGATACGCAGGCAGTTTGAATTTCAGCCGCGACGAGGCTCGCGCTTTGGGACAAAGTTTGGGTTGTGATTTTTACGTGCTTGGCAAAACGCTAGTGGCCAGACGGTTGGTGGCTATTGGCGGCGATCAATTTTACTTTGAAGCCTTGTCCGGGCTGTTTTTTGTTGAAACCCGCACTGGCAAGTTGATCCTGTTTTCTTTTGAAAGCGCCAAATCACAAGCTGAAAATCAGGCTAAAGATCAACTTCATCGAATTCTAAAGCAATCCTGGCCGAACTATGTTGAAGCTATCGCCTCGGCGCGGAACTTACACCTTACGGCGATTGAGAATATGAAGCCGGCGACGGTTTCTATTGAAGTTCTCACGGATGACCTGCTTGCCACAGGAACTGAGCAGCCATTTTTTTACCAGCGAATCAAACCCGATTATACGGAGCAGGCGGATTTGGCGAATATTTCCGCGACCGTCGAACTCGAAGCCGTCTTTCGCGACGACGGAACGGTTGGCGAAGTCGAGGTTGTGAAATGGGCCGGCTTCGGATTAGACGAATCGGCGATGGTCACCGTCAAAAAATTACGCTTCAAATCTGCCGAAAGAGACGGAAAGAAGCTAACACTTAAAGGGCTGGTTAGGTATAATTTCCGCCGACCCCAATCGCAGGCTGCCCAATCAGAGTCGGAAAAACAGGAAGAGATTGAACGCCTCAAACGTGGCCTGCGCGACATCAAAAAGCCCCCATTGCAAAACCCGGTACAGCGCCCCAAACCTTAATAACCTTTTCTCGACCACCTGAATCGAAATTATGACGCGCAAGTTTTCATTGGCTGTAAGGTTTTTCTGTTTCTTTTTGGCTGCTGCATCCGTTTTATTGCCGCGCACTGCACATACGCAGCAAACACAGCAAACGTCTTCCGTATCGGCTGCCAATTCCAATTCATCGGCTTTACGCGAAGAGCGAAACAAACTTTTCGACCAGGTTTGGCGGCTGATTTACGACAATTATTACGACAAGAATTTCAGAGGCATTGATTGGCGTCAGCAGCGGGATGTGTTTCGGCCAATGGCAGAATCGGCCACGAACAACGACGAGTTTTATCGTGTGATTCGTCAGATGATCGGCAAACTCGGCGATGCGCATACCCGCATTTATTCTCCCGACGACGGGTTCGATCGGTATCGTCCTTCCGGTCTGTCTGTTGGATTGGTTGTGCGTCAAATTGAAGGCAAACCGGTCGTGACCTGGGTTGAACCCGGCTCGGAAGCCGCAAAGCAAGGCATTCGACAAGGCTTTGTCGTAGCTCAAGTGGATGGCGAGTCGGTCGAAAAGTCATTGCAACGGTTGAAAACTGAAATTGGCGAAAGCTCGACTTCTGTCGCGTCGGATTTGCAAAGCTATGACCGATTGTTTTACGGCCCGCGCAATACGACTGTGAAAGCGTCGTTCATTGACGACAACGGGCAGGCAAAATCTGTCGAGTTGCTTCGCCGTTACACTGAATTCCAGCGGCGCGTGATCTCGCGCCAATTGCCGTACAACGTTGGCTATGTCGAGTTGACCGGGTTTGGCCCGGAAATTGAGCGTGACTTTGATCAGGCAATGCAACAGATGCAGGGAACTCAAGGCTTGATTGTGGATTTGCGCAACAACGGCGGAGGATTTGTCACCACTGTGACACAGATTGCCAGCTACTTTTTCCCGGAAGAAACGGATCTGGGAGAGTTCATCACCCGCTTCGGACGTTCAACGCGTCGCCGCACTCTGAAGCTTCGCGCCACATATCGTGAGCCTGTGGTCGTGCTTGTCAGTTCGCGTTCGGCCAGTGGCGCAGAGATTTTTGCCGCCGCGATGCAGGAACGAAAGCGCGCATTGGTGATTGGCTCCAATCCTTCGACTTGCGGCTGCTTGCTGGGAGTTAGCAGGACCATCAAGTTGTTTGACGGCGGCAAACTGAATATTTCCGACACGGATTATCGCTCCGCCTACGGGCGCCGAATCGAAGGAATAGGCGTCAAACCGGACAAGCAAATTGAAACGAAGATCAAAGACCTGATCGACAGTCGAGACCGTGTGTTGGAAGCCGCAGTTGAATCCATTGGGCGTTCGATGGCTTTCGGACGATTCAACGCAGAAGTGAATTTCAAGCTTCTTGTTCCCGATCTAAAAGTGCGTCCGACCAGTCACACTCAGCCGTATACACAAATTCAGCGATAAACATCACAACAATCTCTTCGGTGCAAAAACCGTGAGGGGGGAGGACTATATGATTTCCTGTAAGCAAGCCCTGATGGGCGGAGTTTTGTTTTTTGCGACTGCCTTGACCGCTCAAGCGCAATGGTCAGTCGCGTTTCAAGATCGCTCCAAGCAAGATTTGAATGTCATTCACTTCGTGGATTCGCGATTGGGTTGGGTCGTTGGCGATAAAGGAGTGGTCAACGTGACACAGGACGCTGGCGGAGAATGGCTTCCTCACAATTCCAGGATTGAAGGCAATATCAACGACATTTTTTTTCTCAATCGCGAAGTTGGCTGGATGATTGCCAGCGGCGGAAGAATTTTTCGGACACAAAATGGTGGCGGCATCTGGGACCCGGTTTATAAGAGCGGTGCTGCTGATCTTTATAGCATTACGTTTGCCAGTAAAAAGCACGGTTGGGCTGTCGGAACTCAAGGCAGAATTCTTCACACTGCGGATGGCGGAGAATCTTGGGAACAGCAAAGCAGCGGTACCAAAGAAGAGCTGGTTCATCTGAAATTTGTCAACGAGAAACAAGGATGGATCGTTGGCGACAAAGGCATCATCCTATTTACAAATGACGGTGGGCAGGAATGGGAACGGCAAAACAGCAGTGTCACTGGGCATCTTTACCACATTGAAACCAAAGGAAAAGATACCGCAATGGTAGTTGGAGAAAATGGCGTTATACTTCGCACCTCCAATGCCGGGGATAGCTGGGAACGTATTACTGTTGATACGAATCAGACGCTGGTGAATGTGGCTTTTGCTGGCAATCAAGGTTGGATCGTTGGCTGGGGCGGAATTATTTTACGCTCAAGCGATAGTGGGAAAAGCTGGGTTGAACAGGAAAGCGGAACTCGTGCCAATCTTTACGGCTTGGCAATCGTCAAAAAAGACGTATGGGTTTCGGGCGCTGAAGGCTATGTTTTGAAATACGCGGGAAATTGAAAGAACTTAGGTCTGTGCAAAAATAAAAAGGCGAGCATTACGCTCGCCTTTTTATTTACCGAATTTGGTAATCCGCGTTTGCTATTAGCAGCTCGGCGGGAAGACCGGAACGGTGTAGGTCTGGGTGCAGTTCAGTGTCAGGTGGTGCAGGTTGTGACCACCATTGAATGCGCCAGCGCTGGAAGCAGCGTTCGCGTTGAAGTTGATCGCAGCGCCCAACAGGCCAATCGCGCCAGTCTGGTTGAAGAATTTCACCCAGCCGGTGCGGCCCGCAGGAATGAAGGTTTCAAAACGCGGCGTGGTGCGCGGGAAGTTGTTCGACAGGCTGTTGCGCAGCTGGCAGCTTCCGGAAACCGAGAAGCTCAGTACGTTTTCAGCGTCGTCATACAACAAACCGAAGATCGTGCTGATCGTGTTGGCACCGATGCCCAGGTTGCCACCAACGCGGTTGATGATAACCAAGGTGTCATTGCCATCGGCACGGCTGCCAACGTTGTCCAACGCCAACACTGCAGGAGCGCAGTTGTAGTTGACACCGTCAAAGTTGATCGCAGCTGTCACTGAAGTGGAGTTGCAAGCAGCAGGAACTTCCGCAACCGCCGAGAAAGCAACCGCACCCAGGTTGGCCGCGTGGCCGCTGGTGAATTTGACGTATTCGTCACCGATCAAGTAGTTGAAACGGATCGGGCAACCATAGACGCCATCCACTGCAACACCAACGATGTAGCCAGTGATGCCAGGGTCAACGTCGGAAGCCAGGAACGAAGCGGTCTGGTTCGGCGTCAAGCAGATGTAGCTGTCAGCGATCGAGCAGCCTTCAGCAACGAAGTAGAGGTGAACAAAAGCATCAGCGCCAACAGCCGAGTTGGTGTTGGTGATGTTGATGCGTGTGTTCTGAGTGTTGCCTGAAGTGGCACCTGAAGTGTAGACGTTGTAGAACAGGATCGAGCCAGCTTTTTGGTCGCTCGCTTCGGACGTCGCGGGATAAGCAAGACCCGGATCAGCTGCCAAAGCAAAAGACGACATGACAACCAGCGCGAAGAGCGCCAACAGCGCGTGTGCAAGCTTGCGTGAGGTACGCATTTGTGTTTCTCCTTGTTTGGATTGTAAGGTTTTGAATTCGGACACCTACAAACAACAATTTAAGTCTGCGGAATCCATAAGAGACGGACGGTAAGCTTTGCCAAAACTGGTTTAGTGAACGGCAACTTTGTTTCAGAATATCCACTGATCAAATCATTTATTTGATGCGCATTGGGTGTTAGATACGCTGTTTGTTGGCATGCTTAACGTAAGCAATTAGTGTTGCGATTGTTTGAAGGTAGTAACCATCCTTGTGAGTAAATCGCTCACTAACGCGGCGCAGTTTAGTCTCCCCAAGTTTGGCTGTCAATAAGTTTCAGGAAATATTTATCATAGCGTCAGTCATGGCGCGTCAGTCATGGCGAAGGATTTCAGCAGGCGCGAGTCTGGCCGCAGTTGATGCAGGGTACAGGGTTGCCAACAGGCAAATCCCAATTGCCAAAGCCATTACCCAGAAACAATCTAGAGTTCGCAATTTTAATGTGATATGGGAAATCGAATAGATTTCGGCAGGAACGGAGATCAATTGATATTGGTTGGCAACCAAGCTGATGGTTAATCCCAGAAGCAGACCAAGTCCGGCTCCAACAATTCCAATAATCAATCCTTGCAGCAAAAAGATATGGTGGATTGCCCTCGGCATCGCACCTTGAGCGCGGAGTATGGCGATGTCGCGGTGCTTTTCGATCACCATCATTGTCAAGGTTGTGATGATGTTTAGCGCTGCAATCACGATCAGCAAGGCGAAGAAAATCAGGATGATGCGATGCTGCAGCTGCAACGCCGCGAACAAAGGCTTGTTGAGTTCTTGCCAATCAGTTGTGACAAAGCCTTTGCCGGCGATTGCCAGAACTTGCTGGCTGAGTTCTTTGACCTGGTCAATGTCGGAAACTTTCAATCGAATGACCCCTGCAGTGTCGCCGTTTCCTGTTAATCGTTGTGAGGCTGGCAAGGTGATATAGGCCCACTTTGAATCGTATTGATACCAGCCTGATGAGAAAACCCCGGCGACTCTAAACTGTGTGTAGCGCGGTCGGGGTTGTAACCCTGTCGGCGTTAAACGGGTAACGGCTGAAACAGCGGTAATCTGATCCTCTAGCTTGACCCCCAGAGCTTTGGCCAGTTGCTGACCAATGATGAGCCCTTCAACTGGTGACTCTTCATTAGGGTCAGGGCTTTCTTCAGCAGCAGAGGGCAACAATCGGCTATCGCCTTCGATTGTGATAGAAGAAAGATCATTGGTGCTGCTGGTGTCCAATCCTTTGAGCACAGCTTGCTCCTGCCGACCGCTAAAACTCAGCAGGACCGGTGCATAAATCGTTGCTGAAGCTTCGATGACTCCTGGCAGTTTGCGAATGCGTTCGGCCAACTCCCGGTAGTTTTCGATCCCGCCGTTGTCTTCTTTCAACAGGTTGAGATGATCCGTGCCTGCCAGGATTTTTTCCTGAACGTCGCTGCGAAAGCCGTGAATCATCGCTTGGGCCACCAATAATGCCGCGACGCCGATGGTGATCCCGGCAATGGCGATTGCGGTGATGGCTGAAACGGCAGCTTGCTGCCGTTTGGCTCGCAAATAGCGCAGGGCAATGAAAAGTTGGAAGGACATCAGTTGGCGACCGGTCGAATTCGTCTCAGTTCTTTTTCCAGACCGGGCGCGAATCCGGCGCACCCAGATCGACCAGCCGCAAGTTCAGAAAACCACTTGAACGATAAACGGTTTTGTACTGGTTCTCGTTGGCATCTGCTTTGGGCAGCGGAACCGGCGAAGTTCGGGCTAAAAACTTTACGCCCAAACGATTCCAATTATCCCAAGAGCCAGCCGGATCATCCGACGCAATGGTTTTGTGGCCGGTATAGAGATGAAGCAACGCGGGATTTTGGGTTGCAACAACTTCGGTTTTAGGAACGGTTTCGCCGATGTGTTTCATTATCGCTTCGTTTTCGTCGTAAGCCGCAATCCAGCGAACGCGATCGGCCGGACGAGCTTCGTTCATTTTCTGGATGTATTTGACGTTTCCGTGCAGAGTGGTCAGCACAAAAATCCAGGAAATGACCAGCATCGGAACGAGTTCGCGGGATTTCCCGTCGCTATAAAGTTTTTCGTAAAGCTGCGCAATCAATCGCACGCCCATTACCAAATAAAACAGCATGAAGGGAACCAGCGGCAGCAGCAAACGGAATTGCTCCCAACCCCAAAGCAACGTAACGCCAAGCGAAAGCGGCACGACAAATTCCACCAGCGTTAACCGTTCGCGCGCGGTAGCGATGAATCCTGCCAACGCCAGCAACGCCAGAAACAGCGAAATCATGCGGGCTTCGCTGGGAATTCGCATCGGCTCGCCGGGTTCCAGCGGGCGATAGAGCGAATAAAACGTGAAGCCTCCGAAATCGTACAAGCCGATTTCCGACAGGTTTTTCCAAATTCTGCCCGGCACATCTTCCAATGTGATGGTTCCGTTCAACGGTTGGCCGGCGACTCTCTGCCAAAATTGGGTGGTGTAGGGCTGAACGATGTTTGCTCCCTGTTCGGCGCGTTGTTCCGGTGTGGGAGCGTGCGAACGCGAATAAAGCATCCACGGCCCGACGCAAATCGCTACGACAGCGGCGAAGATGATCGCTTGTCTGTTCAGCTTTTCTTTCAAAAGGTAAAGAACCGTTCCGACCAGCAGTCCAACGCCAGCGGGTCGAGTGAGAAACGCGAAGGACGCCAACGCGCCTCCGAGCAAGGCAAATCGCCAGGCAGAGGACAATTGCCCCACTTTGACGCCGCGTTCGATCACCACAATTGCTCCGAGTTGCGCCACCATGAACACACATTCCGACATCAGCGATGAAGTCGCCAGAAAAACCAATGCAGGGAAAAGCGTCGTCGCCAGCGCCAGCGGCAACGCCACCCACTGCGGCAATTCGCGGTCGCGACGAAAGTACGTGAACGCCAGGAAGCCGACTCCCATCATAGCCGCAATCGAAACCGATTTCAGCAACCAGACGTTGCCGGGAAAGTTCGGCGAGATTCGATAAAAGATGGAAAGCAGGGCAGGGAAGGCCGGAGCATAAAACGGTGTAATTCCCGGCGTCGGTGAATTGATCAGCGAATATCCTTGCCCGGTCGCCAGCGCCTTGGCCAGCAACAAGTACCAAGCATCGTCAACAATCAACCCGACCACGCGATCCAAACGCATCCAGTAAATTGCCAGACTTAGCAAAAATGCGGCTGCGCCTGCGCCAAGCAGGATCAGGTTTGGGTTGGATTTTTTCTCTGTTGGCGACGGGGAAGTTTGGGCAATCGGTTCGACGGGAGTGGGTTTATTCGATTTGCCCTTGCCTGCAGCTTGCTTGCTCAAATGGAGACTCCTCGGAAAATGCACCGTAAGTTGTCCAACCTGCGGGTGACTCAAAAGTTGGTTGTTCAATAACTGCAACGCGTTTGCTAGGAAAACTACCGCAGGTCGGACAACCTGCGGTAGAGCGCACGCCAGTTTTTTTACTTGGTTTCAGGTCGCATGTGCGGGAACAAAATGACGTCACGGATCGAATGCTGATTGGTCAGAATCATCACCAAGCGGTCAATGCCGATGCCTTCGCCGCCGGTCGGTGGCATGCCGTAACTCAGCGCGCGAATGTAATCTTCATCCATGACCATGGCTTCGTCGTCGCCGCGTTCGCGTTGGTTCATCTGTTGTTCAAACCGACGCTTTTGTTCGACCGGGTCGTTCAGTTCCGAAAACGCATTCGCGACTTCCATGTTGGCAATGTACAGTTCGAAACGTTCGACGAAACGCGGATCGTCAGCTTTCTGTTTTGACAGCGGAGACAGCTCGGTCGGAAATTCCGTGATGAAGGTCGGATGAATCAAATGCGGTTCAACCAGATGTTCGAAGATTGCGCCGAGCAATTGCCCGTCGTTCAGTTTCGGATCAAAACTCATATCCAACGCCGCCGCAGCGTCTTCCAATTGTTTGCGATCCATCAGTCCATCCATCGTCGGGCGAGTCGCGTCGTTGGGCCAATGCTGCAAGACGGCTTCGCGCATTGTCAGCCGCTGCCAGTTGTCGAAATCAATGATGTGATCTTTGAATGGCGTTTGGCGAGCACCGCAAACTTTGTCCACCAGCCGCTTGACCAGTTCTTCGGTCAAATCCATCAGGTCGTTGAAATCCGCGTACGCCTGATAAAACTCCAGCATTGTGAATTCCGGGTTGTGCTTGTACGAAATGCCTTCGTTGCGGAAATTGCGGTTGAGTTCGTACACACGCTCGAACCCGCCGACGATCAGCCGTTTCAGGTAAAGTTCCGGCGCAATGCGGGCGTACAGGTCAATATCCAGTGCGTTGTGATGTGTGACAAATGGGCGCGCTGCCGCGCCGGTTGCCAGCGGAGTCAGCATAGGCGTTTCGACTTCGACAAAGTTTCGTTCGTCGAAATAGTGACGAACTTCGCGGACGATCAACGCGCGCCGCTCGAACACTTCGCGGCTGGTCAGTTCGCCTGGCTGGCGTTCGTGCGCCGCGCCGCTGGCGATCAAATCCACATAGCGCTGGCGGTAACGCAATTCTTTGTCGGTAACGCCGTGATATTTGTCCGGCATCGGCAGCAACGCCTTCGATAAGAATTGAAGTTGGAGCACATGAACCGACAACTCGCCAGTTTTGGTGATGAACAGATACCCCGTAACCCCGATCCAATCGCCAAGATCGAGTTTCTGGTAAAGCTCCCAGGCTGCGTCGCCGACATCATTTTTGCGGATATACACTTGCAGCGCTGCCAGCCCGTCGGACAAATGCACAAAGGCGGCTTTGCCCATTAAGCGACTGGTCATAATGCGTCCGGCGATGCGTACTTCGCCGCCTTCAGCTTGTTTCAGTTCGGCGTTGGTGCTGGCAAGTTCGGCTTCTTCTTTTTTTCCAGCGAAGCTGTGGTAGCGTTCAACCAGTTCGGAAACTCTGTGCGAACGGTTGAAGCGATTGATATAAGCCGGGTGGCCGAGCGCCGCAATTTCTTCCAGGTGGCGGCGGCGTTGTTGAATCTGATCATTGTCTTGATCGAGCAAAGTTGTGAACTCCTCAAAAAAAGGTTGGTCGAACTGTCAGTTTGACCTGTTTGGCCGGAATCGTTTCCAGGCTCAGAATGTGCGTTACTAGAATCGGGACAAACTGACAGTTCGTCCTGCATTTTGACACCAGCATTGATGATGACGATGTGACGTGCTATTTGAGCGGCGATTATAGGAATGCCAATTTACGAGTGTCAACGAAGCCGTTTTGCGAAATGATAGCTTCAAGCGCGGCTACGTGACCAACTAAATCAGCTTGGATTCGCAAATGGGAGTTACGTCATGTTGAAGAAGTCGCAATTGGCGGTTGTCTGTGCCGTCGTCGTGTTATCACTGTTGTCGTTTGTGGCCGCAGTCAAAGTCTTCGGGCAAATTTCGCGTGAAAAAGAAAAAGATTCTGAAGTGCAATGGGAATACATGGTCGTCACCGGAGGCAACGTAAATCTGAGCGGCGTTGGCGATTTGAGCCGAAAACAATCTGACAATGCGTTTGCCGGCGAAGCATCTGTTTTGCAACGCAATCTGGACAAGTTGGGACAGAAGGGGTGGGAACTGGTGACGGTGCACGGTTCGCCAGCGCAACCGGTGTTTTACCTGAAACGCCAAAAGGAAGTTCGCTGATCGGTGAAACGTCACTCTCACATCGTCGCCGTCATTTCGTTGCTGGCCGGACTGATTTTGTTCGTGTACATCACACAGCGAATCGGCTGGCTGGAAATTGCCGAACGTGCGCGAACCATTGGCATCGGTTTTCCGCTGTTGTTGGCTGTGTCGGCTTTGCGCCCATTGGGCAGAGCCTGGGCGTGGTTTCGCTGCTTCGAACCAAATACTCGAACAGTGCAACTCGGCGGATTCTGGCCCGTGCTGCGCGCTCGACTGGCGGCGGACGCGATGGGAGCGGTGACTTCCGCCGGGCCGTTTGTCGCGGAACCCTCGCGCGTGTTTTTTTTCGGCGGCAAAGTTCCCATTGCGCAGGCTTCGGCGGCGGCGGCGGTGGAGTTGCTCAGCTACACGTCGTCTTGCGGATTGCTGCTGCTGGGAGGAATGCTGGCGCTGCTGTTCGGCGTCGAAGTCAGTCACCAATTCCAACTGATTCTTGTCGCGGCAATTGGTTTGGCCGTGTCGCTGCTGGCATTGATGGCGGTCGTTTTCAGTCTGAAGTTTGTGGTTGTTGAACGATTTTGCGATGTGCTCAAACGGCTAATTCCGGTTCCGCGGTTTCATCGGCTGGTAGACAAAGAACTGACTCAACTTTTGGAATTGGAAGAATACGTCTTTGATTTTTTTCGTAAACATCCTGCGGACTTTTTGTGGGTGATGTTGGGCGAATCTCTGTTTCACCTGGGCGGAGTTACCGAAATCTTTTTGACCTTGAAACTGACCGGAGCCAACGCGACGTGGCTGGCGGCGTTTGTGCTGGAAGCGCTGAACCGGTTGATCAATTTGTTGTTTGCCTTTGTTCCAGCCAAAGTCGGCGTGGACGAAGTGGGCAGCGCCTGGCTGGCTGGCGCACTTGGCTTGAGCACTGCCGCAGGCGTGACGCTGGCGATTTATCGAAAGTTGCGATTGCTTTGCTGGACGGGCGTGGGCTTGATCTGTCTGGCGACGCTGACGAAAACAATCCGTAATAGTTCAAACCAGAAAGACATTGAGGAGACAACAGAACAAACGGAATAAACGGAAAATAAAATCAATTCGACTTGTTTCCGTTTGTTCTGTTATTTCCGTGTGTTCCGTTATCTCTCCCAATTCCATCAAGAAATGAACGATCAACAGAACTCAAATAACCAAACTCTGATTTCCCGCTTACTCAATCTGCTAAGCATCTTTGCCGTCGCGGTTGGAATGATTTACTGCAACGGCGGCATTGGCGTCGGCTCTTCCAATCACGTCGGCTTGCTGCCTGTGGTTCGCCGCATTCTGGATCCCAATTACTTGCCTGGCGATTTCAACATTGCGCTGCGGTTTTATCACCACCGGGCGTTTGCGTATCTGGTTGCCGGAGGTTCGTCGTTGCTGGGTGAAGATCGTGCGTTGATCGTTCTGGGCGTTCTGGCAATGCTGACGATCAGCGCGGCGTTGTTTGGCCTGTGCGTTCAACTGGGATTGTCGCGATGGGGATTTCTGGTGGTAGGAGCATTGGCTGCAACGCGGTTTTTGTGGACGGGTAAAGGCTTGGAGGTGAACGAATTCCTGGGCGACCCCGAAATCATGCCCCCGCATCTGGCTCACGCGCTGATCTTATTTGTGCTGACGGCGTTGATTCGGGAACGGTACCGGCTAGCGATATTCCTGACGGGGGTGGCGATTTTGCTGCACCTGCAAATCGGCATTACGCTGGCGCTGATGACTTCACCGCTGTATGTCGTGAAACTACGCGAGTTTGGCGTGAAAGAAACCGCTGTGCTGCTTGCGCTGGCTGTGATTCCGGCAGCGCCTGCGCTGTGGCACGTGGCGCACATGTTTCAGCGAGGGCTGGCCAGTTCCAGCATCTCTTCGGCTTATTACATTGATTTTCGCCATCCCCATCATTTTGAACTCGCTTCCATTGCCGCAGCCTTTTGGGTCGCCGGACATTTGGCGCTGATCGCAATTACCTGTGTCATTGACCGGAAGCGCGGACAGCCTCGTCCGCCCGCCGCCTTCCAGAAAACCTCTTTGCTCAACTCTCCTTTCAGCAAACTTTTGGTTTGCTGCCTGACGCTAGTTGCGCTTTGTCTGATTCACTTCACGGATTATTACCTGATCAAGAACGACAAGATTGCGCAAATTCAGTTCTTGCGAGTTTCGCCGCTCATCACAATTCTGGGCGCAATTTGTTTGGTGCTGTTGATCGAACACTTGCTGCCCAATCGAAAACTGGTGGCAGCGGCAACGGTGGGATTGCTGACTGCGGCCGGTGTTTGGGGATGGTATTCGCCGCGCCGAACCGAAGTGCCTTACTACTTCGGCGTGAAACGGTTGGCCGACGAAAAATCTAATTGGGTGGACGCCGCGCTGTGGGTCAAAGCCAATGGCCCACGCGATACTGTGTACGTGGTTCCACCGGGAAGGAATGGATTTTCGATGCTGGCAGAACGGTCCATTGTCGCTGAATTCAAGCTGAATCCCGATGGTTCGATGTTTTTAGCAGACTGGTTTGAACGCTTACGCGACCTTTCGGGCGGGGAGTTGCCAACCGGCAGAGGCTTCGACAATCGCCGTCCGCTCGACAAAGCATTTGCCAAACTGACGAAGGAGCAATTGCTGGCACTTGGGGCAAAGTACAATGCCGGATACGCCGTGTTGCACAAAGATTCCAAGGCCCAGTTCGAGGTGATTTACCAGAACAAAGATTATCGAATCGTGAAATTGAATTAGCCGGACGGCCTGAAAGAAACTTCCAACGAGACTCATGAAAAAGCACGAAGGAAATCAGGTTGTTTCCTTCGTGCTTTTTTGTGGGCATTCGTTGGAGAAGAAAGTTTGCCTACTCTGCTCTGTAGTTGGGCGCTTCTTTCGTGATGATCACGTCGTGGACGTGGGATTCTTTCAGGCTGGCAGCGGTGATCTTCATAAAGCGCGCAGACTTTTGCAGTTCGCCGATTGTGCGACAACCGGTGTAACCCATTCCCGCTCGCAAGCCTCCCACCAGCTGACCGACCAGCGCCGCTAGCGAACCTTTGTAGGTCACGCGGCCTTCGATTCCTTCCGGAACGAGTTTGCTGTCGGCGTCCACTTCCTGCTGAGCGTACCGATCCTTGCTGCCTTCTTTCATTGCGCCCAGGCTGCCCATGCCGCGATAGGCTTTGAAGTTGCGGCCTTGATACAAAATCATTTCGCCGGGAGCCTCGTCCGTTCCGGCCAGCAAAGACCCAATCATGACGACGTCGGCTCCGGCAGCGATGGCCTTGGTGATGTCGCCGGAATATTTAATGCCGCCGTCGGCGATGATCGGAACATCTGTGCCTTCCGCGCCGCGAACGGCTTCACTGATGGCTGTGATTTGCGGAACGCCCGCGCCGCTGACCACGCGCGTGGTGCAGATGGAACCGGGACCGATGCCGACTTTGACGGCATCCGCTCCGGCATCAATCAGCGCGCGCGCGCCTTCGGCGGTGGCCACATTTCCCGCAATGAGTTCAATTTCCGGGAAGCGGCGTTTCACTTCGCGAACGGCTTCGACGACGCGCGAACTGTGGCCGTGCGCGGTGTCAATCGCCAGCACGTCCACGCGAACTTTGATGAGTTCTTCGGCGCGTTCCATAAAATCCCCTGTGGCTCCGATGGCGGCGGCGCATCGCAACCGGCCAAAATCATCTTTGGCAGCGTTCGGGTATTTGATGGCTTTCTGGATATCTTTGACGGTGATCAACCCCTTCAGCCGGTAATTGTCATCCACCACCAACAGCTTTTCGACGCGGTGGCGCTGCAAAATGCCTTCAGCCTGTTGCAGGGTCGTGCCAACGGGAACGGTAATCAGGTTATCTTTGGTCATGACTTCGGCCAATGTCAGATCCAGGCGGTTTTCAAATCGCAAATCGCGATTGGTCAGGATTCCCACCAGCCGCCCGTCTTCCTGCACAATCGGCACGCCGGAAATCTTGAAGCGCTTCATTAGATCCAGCGCTTCGCGGATTTTGCGGTCAGGCGTCATTGTCACAGGATCGACGATCATTCCCGATTCGCTGCGTTTGACCTTGTCCACTTCGTCTTTTTGCGTTTCGATGGGAAGGTTTTTGTGAATCACGCCGATGCCGCCTTGTTGGGCTATGGCGATGGCCATCGGAGCTTCGGTGACGGTATCCATCGCCGAACTCATGACCGGAATGTTCAGGTTAATGCGGCGAGTCAGCCGCGTGCTCGTGTCGGTTTCGGTCGGCAAAATTTCGGAATACGCCGGTACCAGCAACACATCATCAAACGTCAGAGCTTCGATCAAATTTTCATTCAACATAAGAACTCAACATAAACAAAAGCCGCGCAAGTTGGCGCGGCAGATTTCATAATTCAGTTGATAACAAATTTTGCGGCAGACGGCGTTGGACAGGTCTATGCCCCACCAGCGCCTTTGCTCGCGCAGCTTTCCTTCGGAAAACTGCGGAGCCGGAGATTGTAAATTTACTCGACAAATCCCTGATAGTTGTCTTTTGAAATGATGACATTATCTACGACTTGCCCTTTGCGGTTTGGTGCAAGCTTGTCCAGATTCACTCGCTTGCCATTCACCATAATGTTCAATGCAGGCAGATTGCCTATTCTGATGAAGGAAATTTTTTCGGTGGCCGGGAATTCGCGGCTTTCTCCTTTGAGAATCGTGACCTGTTCATTTTTGCCGCCATCAGTACGGAAACTAACCCAGCAACTATCCAGATTGGCGATCAACTGCACACGCAATCCACTAATTGCTTCAGGAGTCGGTGTGGTTTCAGGTGTTGGCGTCGCTTCAGGGGTTGGGGTAGCAGTAGGAGCAACTGTTGGCGTCGGAACCACCTCTGAAATTGTATGTTCAGCGGTGGGCTTGAACGCCAGCCAAGCTGCGCCGCCTGCTGCGGCTAACAAAATCACGATAATGACGGTGAACAGAAAACTGTTGCTGGACGATTTGGATTCAAGCTCATCCGCCAATCCAATATAGGCAGTTTTTGCCGGTTCGCCGCCCCGTTCAGCCAATTGCTGGTCGTACAATCGAACGGCCTGCTCTTCATCCATTCCAACATGGCGAGCAAATTTTCGAACAAAAGCTCGATTAAAGACACCGCCTGGAAGGATTTTGTAATCGTCGTTTTCGATTGCTTCCAGAAAGCGGCTGCCCAGCCGAGTCGCATCCGCAATTTGATTAATTGTGACTCCGCGCGTTTCACGCGCTTGCCTTAGCTGCTCGCCCAACGTTGCCATTGACTGAACCCCAGAGCTTCAGACAGGTGTTATCTGAAACGATAGTTAAATTACCCAACCAATTAAGAAGGCGGGAATCTTATGTAAATAGTGGGCGACTGTCAATTTTCGGCCTTTGCAGCGGTCTTTTTCAGCCGTTCAACAATTCCTGAAGTCGCAAACCGTCCGTGACAGGAGCTTCGCAGTAAAAATTTCGGCAGACGTAAGCTGTCGCTTTTCCTCCAATTTGGCCGCGACCTTGCAGCAATTTGATTGTGCCCGCAGCAGGGCTATCCGCAGCAGGGCTCAGCGCCACAACTTTGTTCGGCAGATAGCGTTTGAACACGGAATCCACCAACGCACGTGTGTCGGCAGCTTCCGTCGAACCGACGATGGCAATTTCATGCGGCGAAGACAGGTACAAATCCAGCGCGCAGAGCAAATGACCAAACGCGCTGGGCGAACGCATCATTGCTGGCTTCAGCATCTTCAGAATCTGTTCGGCTTTTTGCCGATAACTTTCTTCGCCAGTCAGCAGCGCGAATCGCAACAACACATGCGCCGCAACTGAATTTCCTCCGGGCGTGGCGTTGTCGTACCAATCTTTAGTGCGAGCGATCAGCTTTTCGTGGTCAGCGCTGGTGAAGAAAAAACCGCCGTCCACTTCATCAGCGAACTGTTCAAGCATCGTCGCAACCAAGGCGCGTGCTTCTTCAAACCAGCGCAGGTCAAAAGTCGCTTCGTATAGTGCCAGCAGGCCGTCCGCCAGGTACGCGTAATCTTCCAGATAGGCGTTCAATTTGCTTTCGCCATTTTTGTGAGTGCGCAGCAGCCGTCCGTCACGTTTCAACTCTCCAAGCAAAAAGTTGGCATTGTTGGTGGCGACTTCCAGGTAATCTTCGCGGTCGAGTGCGCGCGAAGCTTCGGCAAAACTGCGCAGCATCAATCCATTCCAAGCCGTCAGCATCTTTTCGTCGCGGAATGGTTTGATGCGTTGTTCGCGAGCGTCAAACAAAATCTGTTTGCCGCGAGCGATGGCTGCGTTGAGTTCTTCAACGGAAACGCGCAACAGTCGCGCCATGCTCTCCGTCTCAACTTCCACGTGCAGAATGTTGTGGTCTTCGAAGTTGCCGTAATCCGTCACGTCAAAGTAACGGCAAAAGAGTTTTGCGTCTTTTTCACCGAGCAGAGCCTCGACTTCAGCCAGCGACCAGACAAAGAATTTTCCTTCTTCGCCTTCGCTGTCAGCATCTTGCGAGGAGTAAAAACCACCGCTGGCATCCAGCATTTCTCGACGAACGTAATCCAGCGTTTCTGTCGCAATGCGTTTGTAAAACTCATTGCCCGTGACCAGAAAAGCGTCCAGGTAAATCCGCGACAGCAACGCGTTGTCATAGAGCATCTTTTCAAAATGCGGTACTAGCCACTTTTCATCCACCGAATACCGGTGAAATCCGCCGCCCAACTGATCGTACATTCCACCGTTGGCCATTTTTTGCAGCGTTAGCTCCACGGCTTCCAGTGCAGCTTGATCTTTCGTTCGCGCATATTGCCGCAGCAGAAAGCTGAGCGTCATCGAAGGCGGAAATTTCGGTGCCCGGCCAAATCCACCTTGAGCCGGATCGAGCATTCGCAGCAAATTGTTTGCTGCGTGATCGGTGATTTCGTGGCTGAGTTCGCCTTCCGCCGGTTTGACCGTTTCCATCCGTTTCAATTCGCCGAGAATGCTTTCAGCGCTTTCGGCAATCTCGGCACGTTTGGCCTGATACGCTTCGGCAATCGAAATCAAAATGCGGGGAAAGCCGGGCATTCCTCCGCGATCCGTCGGCGGGTAATATGTCCCGCCATAAAACGGCACACCTTCAGGAGTCAGAAACACCGTCATCGGCCATCCGCCATGGCCGTTCATCATCATCACGGCATTCATATAAATCGTGTCCAGGTCCGGGCGTTCTTCACGGTCCACCTTGATATTGATGAAGTTGTCGTTCAGTAACTTGGCGATGGCTTCGTTTTCAAAGCTTTCCTCGGCGAGCACGTGACACCAGTGGCAAGCAGAATATCCTATGCTCAGGTGAATTGGCTTATCTTCCTTGCGAGCGGCCTCGAATGCTTTCTCACCCCAGGCATACCAATCTACAGGATTGTGCGCGTGATGTTGCAAATAAGGACTGGTTTCGTAAATCAACCTGTTTGTGTACTTCGGCGTGCCATCTGCGTTTAAGTGTCTAACTTTCATGTTCCCTCCAAATCCAACCTTTATGACTTTTGCGCTTGCCGCTTTTCAATTTATGCATGTGAACCGCAGTCAATCCGTGTTCTCAGCAAAAGGCGCTGAGAGATGAAGTCAGTATGTTGCTGCTGCAATAAATTTACGGCACTTCCAACGTCTCACATGACGGGGCGGTGGCGGAGCATTCAAAGAAACCATGTGAAATTCGCTTCCGCCGCTCCGGTCAACGCGTTTGTTAGACGTTTTCCGGTTGTGGTCCCCACTCCTCGTCGCAATGGTAAACCGACAATTCGATCCCTACTCCTAGTTCCCCAGCAAGCCACAGCAAGCGTGCCGGGAAATAACTATACTGCCCAAATACTTCTTTGCTCCATATCCCGAAATCTAGAACCATCTCTTGGCCGCCAAGATAGATCTGTAACCGCCTTATTTCGTCTTTGTTATGCTCTAGAAACTTAATTGCATCTTGAACTTGCTTGCCAAGCTCGTTTCCATCGGCCTCGCTGACTATTAAAGTCATTCCTGTTTCATCGCGTGTTTTGCCGGTTTGTCCTTTTAACTCTCCCCTGCGGTAGACATTGCACGGATGAAAAGTGCTCGTTGACAAGAAGTCATCAACTTTGAAATCAGTGCTTGCCGCTCTTAAAACACATCCTGGCATTCAAACCTCCAGCAGTAACCACCCGCTTTGAAAACGTCTAACATAAACTTTGTCGGTCACGCTGCACCGAATCTGGTAAATCCCAGATGGCAATTCATCTGAACGAGTTTTACGTTGAATAGTCATCAAACCTTTCAGGTACGACAAAGAAAGAAAATGGGCAGGTTGAAAATCTGGGAAATCATTGGTAAACGGGATGCTATCTTGTTTAATAGGAATTGCAAAAGCCCCGACTGGTGTCATTAACGATGAGTTATAAATGTCTGCTTTTTGATCTGGATGGAACGTTGGTGGATTCGCGTGCGGATTTGGCGAATTCGGTGAATTTGATGCTGACTGAACTTGGCTTGGACGCGTTGCCGTCGGTCAGAGTGTTGGGGTTTGTTGGCGAAGGCGCTCGATTGTTGGTCGAACGCTCGCTGGCGGCTGCGACAAAATCTACGCCGACAGTCGAGGATGTTGATCAGGCGCTCGGAATCTATCTGCGGCATTACCGTGAGCATTTGCTGGATTACACGCGAGTGTATCCCGAAGTGGAAGAAACTCTAGCCTGTTTAAGTCACATCCCCAAAGCAATTGTCACAAACAAACCGTACGAGTTTTCCGTTGCGTTGCTGGAAGGGTTGGGAATGCTTTCGCAATTCAGCGTGGTGCTTGGAGGGGACAGTTTGCCGGAGCGCAAACCTTCTCCGATGATGTTGCTCGAAGCCGCGCGGGGCTGCGGCTTCGAACCGTCAGAGTGTCTGATGGTCGGTGATACGAAATTTGATGTGAGCGCCGGACGGGCCGCGGGAATGAAAACCTGTGGGTATATTCCGGGTTTTCGCGGCAGAACCGAGTTAGCCGAGGCTGGAGCGGATTTTTTGATCGAACGGTTCAGCGAGCTTTGTGTGCTGATCGAATGCGCGAAAACGCGTTTTACGGTTCAATAAAAGAAAGAACCACTCGCATCCGTTCGTCAGCCAATGCGTTTTGGAGACAAGAATGACGAACAAATGCGAGCGGTTTCACTGCTCGCCGCCGTAACGGAGAGCTTCACGGTAAGTCGCTTAAATTGCCGGAGACGATTTGGTGAGTTTGTTAAACACCAGCCAAGCCAGATAAATGATGGCGCCGATGATGGCCAGCTTGATCAGAATCGGAATCAAACTCAGGGCCAGTCCCAACACAGAAAGCACTAACGATCCTACCGAAGCGATCACCACCAAGGCGACCACCACAAAGATAATTTTGCCAATAGCCTCGCCCATAACGTTACAAGCCTCCTTTCACAGGTCAAAAATTTTGCAGGCGGAATTGAATCTTGTTGCACCTCGCCATACGCGATGCCGCACGAGGATGTTTCACCAATTTCTCCCCCGTGCCAGTTCGGATGGCTTCGACTACAATCGCCGCGTGATGGATTCTTACCGCCAACTCATCGAACAAGTGGACACGCTGACGGCTACTCTGTCGTCGCATTACGCGCCGCATCTGGTTTGCCGCTCCGGGTGCAGCGGATGCTGTCATCATCATTTGTCCGTCTTTGCCGTCGAAGCCGCCGCCGTTCAAGATGCCATTGACGCTTTGCCGGAACCGGTTTGCGTCCGGCTAGAGCGGCAAGCCGGCGAAGTGTTGGAAATGGAAATGCACGGCGAAGCCGTTGCTTGCCCAATGCTGATTGATGATCGCTGCGCGATTTACGAATCGCGTCCGCTGATTTGCCGCACGCAGGGATTGCCGTTGCTGCTTGAAGCTGAAGACGGCGAAGCGGAAGTAGATTTCTGCCCGCTGAATTTTACGGCTGAAGATGCGGTTGATGAGTTGGACGAAGGTCATTTGGTTCCGCTGGATGATTTGAACTTGAAACTGGCGTTGGTGAATTTGCAGCACTGCCGAGGGCAAGGAATTGCTGACGAGGCGAGCGGCCAGCGAATCCCGATGGCGAAAATCATTCTTCGACCCCAAACCTCAAATTCCGATTCTCAAATTTAAACCCAACAGGAGACCCCAATTGAAAGCCAAACTAATTCTGTTCTGCTTGTTGTTGATTTTGTCCGTGCCAGGCTTCGCGCAGACTTCGCCCGCCGCAACCGCCGCGAAAAATTATCGTCAGACTCACGAGCACGAAATCATGGCCGAGTACATGAATCTGCTTTCAATTCCAAACGTGGCTTCGGACAAGGCCAACATTGGTCGCAACGCGCAGGCAATTGTGCAGATGCTGGAACGTCGGGGCGTGAACACTCGCCTGTTGGAAATTCCCGACGTTCCGCCCGTTGTGTTTGGAGAAATCCTGACGCCGGGAGCAACGCGAACGCTGATCTTTTATGCACATTACGACGGACAGCCGGTGGAACCCGCCAAGTGGGTCGGCGGCGATCCATTCAAGCCGATCTTGCGTTCGGCGGCGATTGACGCGGGCGGCAAAGACATTCCGTTCCCAGCCAAAGGCCAGCCCTTCAATCCCGAATGGCGGCTGTATGCGCGTTCGACTGGCGACGACAAAGCTCCGGTGATTGCCATTTGCGCCGCGCTGGATGCGCTCAAAGCCAGCAGGATTTCGCTCAATGCCAACATCAAGTTTTTCTTTGAAGGGGAAGAAGAAGCCGGTTCGCCGCACCTGGAACAGATTGTTGAAAAATATCGCGACTTGCTGAAAGCGGATGCCTGGCTGATTTGCGACGGGCCGGTGGATCAAACTCGGCGGCAACAGATTTACTTTGGCGCGCGCGGCGTCACGGGATTTGAAATCACGGTTTACGGCCCGCGCCGCGAATTGCACAGCGGGCATTACGGCAACTGGGCGCCGAATCCGGCCTTGATGCTCAGCAAACTGCTGGCTTCGATGAAAGACGATGACGGGCGCGTGTTGATCAAAGGGTATTACGATGGCATTGAACCTTTGAGCGAAACGGAAAAGCGCGCCTTTGCCGAAGCGCCCGACAATGACGCCTTGCTCAAACGCGAACTCGGTTTGGGGTGGAGCGAAGGAGCAGGGAAGAAGCTGGGCGAATTGATCAATCAACCTTCGTTGAACATTCGCGGTTTCGTCAGCTCTTCGGTGGGAGCAACGGCGCGCAATGTGGTTCCTTCGACGGCGACCGCTTCGCTGGACATTCGGTTGGTCAAAGGCGTGGATCACGTCGCGGCGGTGGATCGCGTCATCGCGCACATCCGCGCCCAAGGCTACCACGTCGTCGAAAGCGATCCCGACGATGCGACACGGTTGAAATATCCCAAGATTGCCAAAATCGATCGCCAAGGCGGGTACAACGCATCCAAGACTTCGATGGATTTGCCAATCTCCAAAGCCATCATCGCCGCCGTCGAAAGCGCACACGGCAAAGTCATCAAAATGCCAACACTCGGCGGCAGCGTGCCGCTGTACATTTTTACGGACAATCTGAAAACGCCGTGCATCGGCATTCCCATCGCCAACCACGACAACAACCAGCACAGCGCCAACGAAAACATGCGGTTGCAAAATTTGTGGGATGGCATCGAAACGATGGCGGCGCTGTTAACGATGAAATAAAAGCATGCGCGCAAAGCCAGAACAAAAAGTCCCCACAGAAAGCACAAAATTCACAAAAGAATTGGAAAGCCACCCGCAGCCGTTTTTGTGCGTTTTGCGCTTTTTGTGGTTCTTTCTTCGATCTCAACCACGCACAGGCTTTAACGGGAGCGAAAGCTGTGACTCGACCCCGAATTGCAGTTACGCAATCGGGTTTCGCTCATCCCCAACGGTACTGCCAGCGAAGGCCGAAGCCGCGTCGAACCACAGCACTCCCCCAAATGGCGCAGCGTTTGATTATGCCGACGCGCCCGCGTATTTCGACGGATTTTCTTCAGCCTTTTGAGCGCATTCGTCGCAGCACACGGTGATTTCCTTGCCTCCGACTTTGACCTTGATTCCTCCGTCGTTGATATCCCAATCGCACACCGGACATTTTGTTGTATTCATCTTGTTCTCCTCTCAGGTTTGAGTTGACGTTGACCGCAAGCGCGGTTGCGCGCGGCGTTTGTTCGACGAGATGGAGAGTAGCAAGGCGGGAAAATTCAGACTTCCAGATTCTTGCTCATTTCGCGCAAGGTGCGCTGGCTGGCATTTAGGCGAACTTCGGAAGGCGTGACGCCGAATTCTTTGCGGAATGTGTCGGTGAAATGGCTGTGGCTGGAAAATCCGAGTTCCAGCGCCAGCGCCGTCAGGTCGTCGGCGCCTTCGGCCAGGCGTTCCAGCGAAGCGCGCAACCGCAATTGCGTCAGGTACCGATGCACCGGAACGCCCGTGTGTTTTTGAAAGATGCGGGACAGATGGAACGGCGAAACGTAGACCGCGCGGGCTACGTCATCGAGCGAAATGGATTCGGAAATCCGGCTGGCCAAATACGTTTTGGCGGCTTCGGCGCGATCGGCGTGGTCGGATTTGGTTCCGCTGCGGCGAGGCGTGCGCGGCAGATCGTGGCGAATGTAGGCCGCTTCCAAAACATCGGCCATCAATTGCAGCGCCGTCACATCCGCCCAAAGCGGCTCCAATGGTTCCGCTTCAGCAACTTCCAGCTTTCTGACCAGTTCGCGGTGACGCCAGAAAATTTCCACGTCGCAAGGTCCAATGACAAATGGAAACGGACGTTCCGGATGTTCGTCCACGGTCGGGTCGAGTTCGCGAATGATGTCGTTCAGAATGCGCGGCGAAGCAGCGAAAATCGTCCCGCGATCTCCTCGGTCCGTCGGGTGGCTGACTCGATACGTGGATTCTTTGGAAAAAAACACCGCTTGATTCACATCGGCGGTCAAACTGCGTTTGCCGAAATGCTTGCTGAAAGCTCCGTGTCGCATCAACACGATCTGGTTGGAGTCCGCTTGCTCGTCCTCACCGGGGCCGCTGCAGCCAATGTGGCAACAATAATCGCGCACACTGACCAACGGGCTTTGGTACAGCGTGTGGAAGGTGAGTAATTGTTCCGACGGATGCGACATGCCCCGCATCCTACCACGGTTAAAAATTGAGTTTTAGCCCGAACTGAATCACACGCGGATCGCCCGCCGACGTGATGGTGCCAAAACCGGCGTTTCCCAGCACGCCGTTCGGAGTTCCCAGCGGCGGAGTATTCGTCAGGTTGAAGATTTCCGCGCGGAATTCGAAGTTTCGCGTTTCGCCCAAAGACGTTCGTTTGATGAAGGCTATGTCCGCCGTGCGATAGCCGGGAGCGCGCACCGGATTGCGTGACGCACTGCCAAGTGTGAATTGCGGAGCGACGGCAAATGCCGACGTATCAAACCAGCGCGAAGTCGCCCGTTCGTCGTTCGGCAACGCCGGATTGCGCAAGATGTTTGGACGCTGTGTGCCGAATCCTGCAAACGCGTTGAAGTTCGTGATCTGCGTGACAGGGAAAGGAAGTCCGGATTGCAACAATACAGTTCCGGCGATTTCCCAGCCGCCCAGCAGCTTGTTGGCAATGCCGCCAACGTTGAACAGCTTTCCTTTGCCGAACGGCAGATCGTACGTGAAGCTGGTGACAAAGACGTTCGGGATGTCCCCTGTCGAAACGTCTTTTTCCAGCGCGCGGTTGAAACTGTCCGCGACCGGAAAATTGGCGACCGGGCCCGTCACAATCGAAGCGTCAAACACTGATCCGGCATCATCAATCAGTTTTGAACGCGTGTAACTGACCAGAAACGCCAATCCCTGTGACAACCGTTTTTCCAGCTTCGCCTGCAACGCGTGATAGCTGGTGTTGCCGACGTTGTTGCGGTACAGGCTGACGGTGGTGAAGCGTGGAAATGGACGCAGCAGTTGCGCGCGCGGAATCGTTGGATCGCCGATGGAAGACAGACGCGGGATTTGGCCGAAGAATGGATTGGTCACTGGCTGCAACAGCGCGTTGCCTTGCGCCAATTGTTCGACGGTCAGTTGATTGATGTTCGTGTCGGGAATGCCCACGTGCGTGATCTTCGATCCGGCGTAGGCGACTTCGGCCACCAGGTTGGGCGTCAGTTCGCGTTGCATCGCCAGATTCCATTGCTGCACATAGCCGCTGCCCAGATCTCGATCCACCGAGAAAACGCCTTGCCCCAGGCCCGCGTCCGGCGTAGGCAAAATGGGTTGCACGGTTGGCCCTGCGGAAAGCACAAAGCCCGGAACGACGCCATCGAGCGAACGTTGCGTCAGCGTTTGAATGAAAGGAAATTGCGGGATCGTAAAGGGCGTTGTGATTCCGGCTTGCTCTTGCCAAATTAACCCGTAACCGGCGCGCATCACGGTTTTATTCGTCAGCCGGTAGGCCAGGCCAAGCCGCGGTCCAAAGTTAAGTTTGTGCAGTTCGCGCGCCGATTCGGGAAAACCGTTTTGGCCGAGATATTCCAGTTGCTGCGTTTGCAGATTGAACACCGCGCCTTGATTGTCAGTTTCCGTGGAAGGGAAGTTCAGCGTGTAACGCAGCCCCGCGTTGACGGTTAGCCGCGAAGTGACTTTGAAATCGTCCTGCCCGAAAAATTCCAAACTCTTTGCGCGCGGATGAATTGCCTGTTGCTGCAAATCAATCGAAAAGTTGCTGACCTGCCCCAGCAAAAAGCTGGCGAAGGCGTTGCCGGTTTGCCCCGCCAGCAAACTGCTGGTCGTTGCATTGCCCGGTTGCGCGCCGACGGTGTTTTGAGTGCCGCGCGAATTGGTAAACGGCGCGGTGAAGTTAAAGATTCCCGTCGGCGAAGGCGGTTGCAACACATTCAACCGCTCCACGCGAAAATCGCCGCCGAATTTCATGGAATGACGTCCGCGCTGCCAACCCAGCGAATCAAAAACTTGCGTGACATCTGTGTTGAATAACGAATTGGTGTTGGCCGACGGGCCAAGCTGCTGCAATCCCGCGATGGTGAATGTCGGCAGTTCGTTTTGAAACGCTCCGTTTTGCGGAATGCCGGGAATTCCCAGGCTTTGCGAAGGTGGCGCGTCCAGCGCATTCAGAAGTGGGGGCCGACGATCCAGCGAACGGCGCGTGTACCCAACGCGCAATTCATTCAACAGGTTTGTGGAAATTACGTTCTGGGAATTGCCGACCGCTTGATACCCACGACTTTTCTGCACGCCCAGCGCGCCTTGCGTGATGTTGCCGCTGCCATCCGGCAGAGGCGTAACGGGCGTCGCATCTTCGTTGAAAAACGAAACGCGCCCGAACAGTTGGTTGCGTTCGGAAAGACGATGATCCAGCCGAATGTCGAATTGATCTTGGTTGGTTGTTTCGTTGGCGACGCGGCGGAAGTTGTTTGCTGCACCGGCAGAAGTCGGCAGTGGATACCGACCCAGCAGTTTTCGCGCAACGGCGTCGAAATCGTTCGGTGGAATGACGTTGCCCGCGTAGGCTCGATGATCGCTCAGGCGAAAGATCTGGCCGACGCGCGCTTGCACGGTGTTGCCGTTCGTCTCCACGACATTGATCGGCGTGCCCGTGTTGGCGGTTGTCGCGGTTGCTGTCGTGGCGGTTGTTTGCAGGAACAGCGGTGCGCCCAGGCTGGCAGAAAAATCGCCATTGCGTTGCGCCAGTGTGGGCACGTTTGAAATCAGCACGCGACCAATGCTTTGTCGCGTTCCCTGAAAATCGCCGAAGAAAAATGTGCGCTCTTTGACGACTGGTCCACCCACGGCGAATCCATACTGATTTCGGCGAAAAACAGGCTTGTTCGGATTGGCGGTCGTCGCTGGCGCAAACAGGTTCCGAGCATTCAAGGCTTCGTTGCGCAGAAACTCAAACACCGTTCCGTGCAAATCGTTCGTGCCGGATTTCGTCGTCAAATTGACGACGCCGCCGTTGAAGCGACCGAATTCGGCGGAAGGTGAATTGAGTTCCAGCTTGAATTCCTGAATCGCGTCAATCACTGGCGTGAACGCGATCTGTCCCGGTTCGGGCTGCAAGGCGGAAATGCCGTCATACAAAAATTCGTTGACGCGTGGACGGCCTCCATTCAAACGCGGCAACGAAGGACCCGCCGTCGTCGGCGGTGGCGCGGCGACGCCTGGCGAAAGCGCAATCAGCGAAAAAAAGTTGCGGCCGTTCAATGGCAAATCCACGATGCGGCGATTGGGAATGACCTGGCCAAGACTGCCGCTTTCGGCTCGCAACAGCGACGCGTCCGCGGTGACCGTGATGTCTTCATTCACATTTCCGGCGCTCAAGCTGGCATCCAGGCGAATGCGTTCGCCTGTAGTTAATTGCACCGCTTCGCGCACAATTCGGCGAAAGTTGGGCGCGCTGAACGTGATTGTATAAAGGCCCGGACGAAGTTTGGTGATGGTGAAAAATCCGTCTTCGCCTGTGATGACCGTTGTGATTTCTTTGGTATCAACGTGTGTGGCGGTGATCGTGGCGCCTTTTACACCTGCGCCAGCCGCGTCACGAACTTCGCCAACAAGCTCCGCTTGTCCGGCCTGGGAAAATGCCGGCGTGGAAAAGAAGGTTGTGAGACAAAAAAGGGCAAGGCAATGCCCTGTCAGCCGAAATCGCATGAAAGCTCCTTTCCAAATACGGGAGGCGCAGCCGTTTCCAGCTACACCCTATCGGTCACTCGTCCATTGGCTTGACGGTTCGGCAAACAGCCTGAAGGCGCGGTGACTCGGAGGTTGATTTGTGATCATTCGTCAGGCGCGGATCAGCATCACTTCTGTGGCTTTCACCAATGCGTATGCCGCCACGCCTTTTTTCAACTGTAATTCCCGGCAAGCATCACTGGTGATAATGGACGTGACCGATTGGCCACACACATCAATGGTGACTTGCGCCAGCAAGCCGGAATACCGAACGTTGGTGATAATGCCGAGCAGTTTGTTGCGTCCGCTAATTTCATTCAGGCCAGTGGACGTTTTCGGCTTCAGCGCGGCCAGTTGACGCGCGCCGGACAAGCGATCAATTTCACTGCGCGGAATCCGGTGATGCCCTCCGGTGGTTTTCACCGACTGAATTTTTTCCTGATAAATCCAAAGCTTCAGCG
>DAOMFR010000006.1:27206-33329 GCA_035429885.1 Blastocatellia bacterium | reverse complement strand
CCTCCGGTGGTTTTCACCGACTGAATTTTTTCCTGATAAATCCAAAGCTTCAGCGTTTGATAACTGATGCCTAGCAATTCCGCTGCATCGCGCAGCTTAACCTGTTCCATAAACTCTCCTATACGGGTTGAGAATCGATCTAGTCAAATTTTTGAAAGCACTTTAGTCGGTTTTAGTCGAATTGGCGAAGAAAAATGCGCTGGCTGAAGCTGTTGCAGAGCAAGAATGCTTTAGTAGAATGCGACCTATGTTGCTGAGCAGATTCGAAGTGCTGGCGCTTTTGCCGGACAAGCCAAAGATCGAAGGGTTTCAAATTGTTGTGAATCCTTCGGGGCGGACGGTTTTGGAAGAATGGACGCAGGATTATGAAACTGTTGTGGATGGATTGCCGGAACGCTTTCACGCTCGGCTGGCTTGGCACAAAGGCCGAGTGGATCTGGGCATTTTGATCTTCGTCAAAATCGGAGAAGACCCGAAAAAGCAGGTCAGCTTTTACCTCAAACCCGACCCGGAAAAGGTCAAAAAGCGTTATCGCATCAATCCTTACAAGCCAAAGTCCAGTCCATAATCCGGTTACTTGATTAACGGCCAGAAGTGAGGAATCAACCAGAGCGCCAGTGTCGCCAGAATCAAATCAAGCGCAACGCCCATTCTGATGAAATCCTTGAAACTGTAACCGCCCGGGCCATAAATCATCAGGCTGGTTTGATAACCAATCGGCATTGCGAACGCAGCGGAGGATCCAAACGTCACCGCTACCAATAATGCCATCGGATTGATTCCCATTTGCGCTGCCACTGAAAGCGCCATTGGGCCAAGCAACGCAACGGTCCCGCTATTCGACATTAGTTCAGAAATAACAACCGAAACGATAAAGAATCCAAACAACACCAGATAAGGGCCAGTGTATCCGCTCAAACCTGCCAGGCCTTTGGCAAGTAATTCTGTCATTCCGGTTTTTTCCAGCGCCAAGCCCAGCGCCAACGATCCGGCCAGTAAAAACACAAGGCTCAGGTCAATTGCCTGATACGCTTCACGGGGGCGCAAACAACCTGTCAGCATCAGCACGGCGCAACCCGCAGTCGCCGCAGTAACAATTGGAGCTAATCCGAAGGAAACCACCAAAATCACCACTAGCAATGTGACCAGGGTCAGGATCAATTTGCCCGCTCGTTGTTCGACGTGAGGCGGCGTGCCAATTACCAGAAAGCCCTGGGTGTCAGCCAATGCCTTGATTGCGTCTGTCGTTCCTTCGACCACCAGCACATCCCCAGCGTGCAGTGGAACGGTTGACGGACGCCCCTGCAAATTGCCGCGACGCCTTAAAGCTAGAACTACCGCATCGAATCGCTCGGCAAACCGGACGGATTTTAATGTTTGCCCGATCAATCCGGAAGTTGTCAGCACGACAACTTCTGCCAACAATAATTGTGAGCCGTCGCCGCTCTCCGCTTGATCGGATATTTTGGGCTGGTTTGTCTTGTCCAGGTTCAGTTGCGACCTGTTTTGAGTGGGGCGATGCAATTCCAAACCTTCTTGCGCTGACAATGCCAGCACCTTTTCCAAGGAACCGCGCACGCGCAAAGAGTCGCCCAATGCAAACCGTAGTTCTGGCTGGCCAAGATTTAATGCCTTGCCTTTCCGGATGATGTCGGTCAATTCCGTGTCGTGGTCGCGTTCAAATTTCGCCGCAGAAATTTCGCGGCCAATCCAGGGGGAATTTGGTTGCAACAACATCTCCGCCAGATAATAACCGGCATTCATGAGGGAGGTTTGTTCGCTTTGTTGGCTATCCGGCAAAAAACGGCGACCGATGAAGAGCATATAAGCGAAGCCCACGAGCAACATTGGCAGCCCGACTTTGCCAAATTCGAACATCGAAAAGCCGGGTAATCCCTGATTCAAGGCAAACTCGTGCGCGACCAGATTGGTCGAAGTTCCCACCAGGGTACACATTCCGCCAATAGTCGCCGCATGTGCCATCGGCATCAAAATTCGTCCTGGACTGGCACCAGTTCGGCGGCACACATCCAGCACCACTGGAATGAAGATCGCCACCGCTGCTGTATTGTTGATGAAAGCCGAAAGCCCGCCAATCAACAACATAATCACCACCGTCAACCGCAATTCCGATTTACCGATTGGCTCTAACACTCGCCGGGCGACCAGAGTCAAAACACCTGTGCGTTCAATTGCCGCCGACAAAACCAGCACAGCGGCGACAGAAATCGTTGCTGGATGGCTGAACCCTAAAAATGCTTCGCGTGGAGTTAGCACACCAGTCACAAGCAGCCCGAGTAGTGCCAAAAGCGCGGTCAAATCAGGCGGAATTTTTTCGCGGACAAAGTTGTAAATAGCCGCTGCCAGAATCAATAGTGTCAACGCAGCTTTTACATTTTCCGCAGTGAAAAGATTTCCGCTCATAGGGGCCTCGTGCGAAGCGTGACGCTGCGACTTACAGCTCTGGGGCAGTCTGGAACTTCACAACTGGTGTGGGAGTGGTGTTTGCTCTGGCGGCTACCGAGATTCTGCCGCTTGCGACCTGCCATTTTGTATTCAGATAATCACTGATGATTTGGGATCGCTCTGTGGCGATTTGCCCTCGTTCCTTCGGCTCCGCGCCGATTGAAACCTCTGCGCGTAACGACGAATGTTGCTCCATCAATTGTCCGATGGTATCAAGTTGCGCATTCATCGCGTTTGTCAGTATCGCCTGATTGCGCCGAAACGGCTCAAGTCGAAAGATGGAAGGAATGCGCACAAAACGAACAATCGTTTGCGGATTATTCAGTCTGGCTCGCAGATCATCAATCATCAACGCTTGAGCGTCGGCATCAATATCGCGCTCGGCAAGGTAAATCAGCTCCACCTGTAAAGGTACAGCCGTGCCAATGACCACCCGATAATCGTAAAGCTGCGACGCTGGAGGCAATCGAAGACCTTGAAGAGCGCGTTGAACGCTTTGCCAGAATGTTGTTTGCGACTGTTCGACTGTTGGCGGAGCTTCCATTGCTTTCTCATCCCGCGCCCTGGCCGCCAACAACCCGGCTGCCGTGGGAATTTCCAGCAACTGTATTTCCAGCGAATTTGGGGAACGACCCAGGCGGGTGGCAACGAGATTGGTGAATTCATTTCTTTCCGCCGCCGTGTATGGTTTGCTGGTGAAAACACGAAGCGCCAACGTCAATTTGCCATTCAGTTCAGAAATCGCAGTTTGATCCAGCACCGAGCGCTGTTCGCCATTGGGGAGTTTGGCAAACTGCTGTTGCCAGAAATCGTTGGCGATGCGGCGAACGGCATTTTCCTGCCGTTGCTGGATGTATTGTTGTTTGAGCTGGCTGAACGACTGGCTGAGAGGAAATAAAATCAGTAACAGAGGAATCAAGATCACCAAAAAGCGGCTGGGGAATCCGCCGATCTGACGGAGCTTGTCCGGGATGCGCAATCGCGATAAAAACTTTCGCTCCCATTCGCTTTCTGCGTCCGCGCGCCGCCATTCGCGGACTTTTTCTCTGACAGGCGAGGTATCAATGCGCAAAGCCAGAAACACCAGCATCGCAGTAAACGTGATTGCCACAAGGTTGGTCAGAAACAGCAATCCGCCGCCGCCCGCAATCCGCAATCCTTCGGCCATATTCAAACTCAGCGCCAATCCAATTCCATAACCGGCCACGCATAACGGCGGCATCAATGCGACAGCGATTGCTACGCCGGGAATGGATGTGACCACGCCTTCAGCTTTTTTGCAGGTGGCGATGGAGCCAATCGCGCCTGAAAACAGCGCCACTGCCAAATCAAGCGTGTTGGGTTGAGTGCGTGCAACAATTTCGCCGGTCATTTCCTTGAAAGGCAGCAGTCCGACCAGCAAGACGGCAAAACCAATCGCCGCCAGGCAACTGATGACCAGTTTGGCCGCGGCTCTGAAGCCAAGAATCAGATCCCCGGCAGCCAGCGACAGACCGGCGGACAAAATCGGCCCCATCAATGGCGAAATCAGCATTGCGCCAATGATAACTGCCGGGCTGTTCAGAACCAGACCAAGCGTTGCGACTCCGGCGGCAAAGAGAATCTGTAACCAATAATTCGCATCTTTAAGCGTCGCAGCTTGCGATAGGCTCAGATAAATTTCTGATTTGCGCTCCAGATCCAGGCCCAGGCTTGCGGCAAAACGATCCAGCCAACGGCCAAAGATTTGCGGCATTTGCCAGCCCGGTTTGACTGCATCATTCACGTTGAACCTCGTTTTCTGATTTCAGATGTGGTTGTTGATCCTGGCTTAAACACGCCTCAGTTCGGTTTAACCGCAAGGACGATTTCAACGGGAACCCACATTTGCCCAAGCTCAACTTTGCGAATTAAGAAGCCGGCGGTTTCCAACGCGCGGCGGACAAAGATGGGGCGACAGTCGAGCAAGTTCGGGAAATGTCTATGAGTCCATTCATACACTTGCAAAGCCAAGCCAGGTTTTCCTTCGTGTGAAACGCCGACCACTACAATGCGACCACCCGGTTTCAACACTCGGCAACATTCGGCCAACACAAGTGGAATGTCTGGAGTGTCGAACAATTCAAGCGTAAAGCTCATAAAGACGGCGTCAAGCGAGTCTGAGTCGTAAGGCAGATGTTCAGCGTCGCCACATTTCAATTCTACACGGTCAGCCAGGCCTCGATTGCGGACGAGTTCTTGAGCCAGTTCGACCATTTTGTCCGAAAGGTCAATGCCATAAACGCGCCCTTGCGAGCCAACGGCTCCAGCCAATTCAATCAGGCAATGGCCCGTTCCTGAACCGATTTCCAACACGTGCTCGCCTGCGTTGGCGGCCAACAGTTTCAGTCCCGCTTCACGGATCGGCCCTTCGCTGTGTTCAGCCAGCAGGTCATAAAATTGAGCGATCTTGTTGTAATAAGAGCGTGTTTCTTCCCGCGATTGAAAGACGCGCTGAATTCTTGGCTGTTCATTGTTCGCCGGTGCTGACATTCTTGAAACCTCCGTTCAGGCACGTGCCCTGAGTTTTTCACACACTCTCAAGTTGAGATTTTATCGGCATTTTACTGATTGTGTGTGTCGGCTCAAGCTATCACATTCTTTCGTCGAACTCTCAGCACGACTATCTTGGTAGAGTGATTGAACGGCGCAGAGGCCGTAACTTCTGACGCGACTTGTGTCGTTTCGTACCCCGTAAAGTCTTCAGCCACTGGAATCAATTCTTCGATTTCCAGATAACCGTCTTTACATAACGTTTTCAGGGTTTTCATAAACTCCGCGCCGCTGACGAAGAGCGCGTTGTTGACGGCGACCAGTCGGCCTCCGTCGGCGATTAGGGGGCGGACTTTGTTAATCAGTCTGTCGTAATTGCCTTTGGCGTCCACCATCCCTTTGCTGGTTGAAGCGAAAAACGGCGGATCGAGCAGCACGCAATCAAACAACTCTTCGGCGCGAATCATGCGGCTGATCAGCGGCCAGAAATCTCCGGTCTGAAAATCCGCCTTGTTAATCGGAAAGCCGTTCAGCGTGTACGAAGTTTTCGCCACATTCAAAAAGCTGCGGTTCAAATCCAAATGAACAACGCGCGCGGCTCCGGCGGCTTGAGCGGCCACGCCTAAACTGCCTGTGTAGGCAAACGTGTTCAGGACTCTTTGGCCATTGAGGTTTTGCCGTATCCAGCTTCGCAGGTTGCGCGTGTCCAGGTACAAGCTGGCATCGCGGTTTAGCTGCAACGCTACGGAATACCACACGCCGTTTTCGCGGATTTTCGTGGACAGCTTTTCGCCGGAAAGCAGGATTCCATTGCGCGCTTCCGGCGTCGTCGCGTTGCGCGTTTTCAGCAATACCGCGCTGATCCAGGGAAGTTGAGTTTGATAAAACTGTTGAGCGGCGGCGATTGTTGATTGGCTTTGCTCTGGTGTTTCGGAGTAATCGTGCAGAACCAAAGTTTGCGCGTACAGGTCAACGGCCAGCGTGGGCCAGCCTTCGGTGAAGCCGTTGAAAAGGCGGAATGCCGATTCGTGGCGAGCGTCAAATAACGAGGCGCGAGCGTCAGTTGCTCGCGCCAGTAAGTCTTCAATTTTGTTGATCATAAATTAAGTAAGCTTCGCGGCTTTCGATTACAGCAGGCGGGGCGCC
>DAOMFR010000006.1:0-27106 GCA_035429885.1 Blastocatellia bacterium | reverse complement strand
AGCTTCGCGGCTTTCGATTACAGCAGGCGGGGCGCCTGCGTACCCAGCTTCATCGTCGCTTCGATTTCTTTGGGTTCTTTGGGAACGCCGGTGGTCAGGACTTCGCATCCGGTTTCGGTGACGACGACGTCATCTTCGATGCGGACGCCGATGTTGAAAAACTCTTCGCCGACGTGTTCGGTTCCGGCGGCGATATACACGCCGGGTTCGACGGTGAACACCATTCCCGGTTCCAGCCGGCGCCAATCATCGTCCAGTTTGTACCGGCCTACGTCGTGAACATCCATTCCCAGCCAGTGGCCGGTTTTGTGCATAAAGAATTTTTCGTAGGCTTTTGAAGCGACATTGTCTTTCAGACTTCCGCTCAGCAATCCAATGTCAATCAACCCTTGCGTCACCACGTCCACGCTGTGTTCGTGCAACTTCATGAAACTTTCGCCGGGTTTGACCATCTTGATGACTTCTTTGTTGGCGTTCAGTACGACTTCGTAGACGGCTTGTTGGGCTTGGGTAAATTTGCCGTTGGCGGGAAAGGTGCGTGTGATGTCGCCGGAAAACAGATTGTATTCAGCTCCGGCGTCAATCAAGACAACATCGCCATCTTTGATCGGATCGTTGTTGGTGTTGTAGTGCAAAATTGTGGAATTGAATCCCGCGCCGACAATGGAAGGATAACCCACGCCTGCGGCTCCGCGTTTGCGGAACACGTATTCGACCACAGCTTCCAATTCGTATTCGTACATGCCGGGTTTGCAATGCTGCATTGCGGCGACGTGGCCTTCGGCGCTGATGGCGGCGGCGCGGCGTAAATTGTTCAAGTCTTCTTCATTTTTTCGCAGCCGCATTTCGTGAACGATCGTGATCGGGTCAATGATCGTTGTCGGAGCATACACGCCGCCGCGAACGCGTTCGCGAATGTGTTTGATCGTGCCGAACACCTTTTGATCGAACTGCGCGCTTTGGCCAAAGCGGTAATACAGCGTGTGAACGTTTTGCAGATATTTCGGCAACACCTGATCGAGTTCGGCGATGTCATAGGCGGCATCGGCTCCGAAATCGCGGACAGCTCCTTCGACTCCGGCGCGCAACCCTGTCCAGATTTCCTCTTCGCGTTTGCGCGGACGAACAAACAGCACGTACTTGTGTTCAGGATGATTCGGCGCCAGCACCGCGACGCAATCGGGTTCATTCAACCGTGTCAGGTAGTAAAAATCCGTGTCCTGTCGAAACTCGAAATCGGTGTCTTGGTTGCGGCGAACTTCCTGCGCGCTGGGGAAAATGGCGACGCTGTTGGGCTCCATCTTGGCCAAAAATTCGGTCAGTCGAGAAGGTCTCATTCTTGCTCCTTGGAGGTAGAAGATAAAAGTTCGATGAACGCGCAGTATACCCAATCGTTCGGTAGGTGGGCACCTGATTGGCCAGGAAAACATTTCTGACAACAGTGTGGCCCGAAGTGTCGACGCCGTTCACATTTTTTTGGCTGGTGATGAGGCGATCTCAGTACAGATTACGGTTTACAGGATACAAGGCGAGAGCAGTGATTGCAGTGAAACTTCCCTGTGCTCGCCAATGAATGTGCAGACTATCGAGAGGAGAGACTCAATGACAGGAGCAGAATTATTGGCTGCGTATGCCAAAGGACAGCGCGATTTTCACGGTGAGGATTTACAGAATGCCCAATTGGACAAGGCCAATTTGAACGATATCAATCTGGAAGGAGCGAATCTCGCCGGAGCCAACTTGCAATGGACGACCTTGCGGCACGCCAATTTGCGGGGGGCAAATTTGGATGGCGCCAATTTATCCAATACGGATCTGTACCAAGTACAGATGCAGGGAGCAAACGTCACCAATGCAACGAACTTAGCGGGAGCGACCGCGCGGCTGGTGGATTACAACAAGCGGTACAACGAAGTGACCTGGGCGATGGCGCACGATTCTCATACCGCCGTAAAGTATTACGGCGATTATGAGGATATGGGGCACGGAGGGGCGGTAGATCAGGGGCAGCCCGTAAGCGGACAATTGGCAGGTGGCATTCGAGTTTTCCGTATCAGTTCCTTGCTCTGGGGAGATATTTCCATTGGTCCAGGCACGATTGATCCGAATATTCCGAGAGATGTTTATCTAAATCACGGTGGGACGCACGTGTCCAACGTGCTGGGAGAAATTCCTTTTTATCTATTCGGATCGTTAACCGATTACTTGACCCATGTGCGCGACTTTCTGATTGCAAACCCTACTGAAATTGTCACAATCATTGACGAAAGTGACAATATCCATACACATGTTGCTCAGATTTACGATGACGTAATCACCAAAAAAGGACACTTGAGCATTTTCAAGGCAGCGTTGCCCGGCACGTCCGATGCAGAAAATTGGCCAACTTTGGACCAACTGAAGGCGGGGCAATGGCCCACATTGAATCAGATGCTGGAGCGCAACCAGCGCCTGGTGGTTTTTATGGGAGACGACCCTCAGCCGAATGATCCAGCCTGGATGTTGCCTGCCTATCAGGGAATGATTGCGACCAGCGATTCCGCCAGCCCGCTTGCCTGGCCGGAACAGCGCCCACAGTTCCCAGGAATAAATGATGATGGTCAGCCTATCTACATTGATTCAAGCCGCAAAACGGGATGCTTGTATTTACTGAATCATTATTTCTATCACAGTGTGACGCAGGCTCCTTCTGGTGCTATCAATGAATCCGCGCGCGATCTGAACAAGTGGTGCGTGGGCGATCTGATTATCGAAAACACGCTTCGGGCATATAGAGGAACCAATGGTCGCTGGCCGAATTTTTTGAACGTTGACTTTTATCAGGGGATGCAATTGGCGGGAAACGTCAACTACCTCATGGCTCTGGTCGAAGCGATCAACAACCGCGACTATTCCGAAGATGATGATGTCGCTCGAAAGATGCAGGGCGCACGAATTGCTGAAACTCATGGGTTGCAAATTGGAGCAACCTACAACATTAGCTTGAATGTTCTATCCGGGGCGCTGTCTGAAAGCCTTGCTTACCAGACCGATGGATCGGTCAAATTGTCTCCGACCAATTTACAAGATAGCTCGCAAGTCTGGCAGCTGGTTTACAACAGGCCGGGACCTGGCATTGCTTTCGTGAATCCGGCTTCGGGCACGCGGCTCTATAGCGATTCGAATGCGAATGACGACTCCTTCAGTTATTTGAAAACGCAGCCTGACGGGATGCAGGCAGGTGCGCCTACCGGCGATGAAAACTCCGGATTCGAAATTCGTTACGATGCGACCAAAAAACAATGGTGCATTTGCCGTATTCCACCGGCTCCAGATTCAATTGGCACTTTGCTTCCAACCTATGAAGAATATAAACATAGATGCATCAATCCTCGTTCTGTGCTCTCGGCAGGCCTGACGACTGGAAGTCCGGTTGTATTTTCGGCAGGCCTGACGGGTGGAAGTCCGGTTGTATTTAACAATCACGATCTGTATTTGTGGCAATTTACGCCGCTGACGACTCTCCCTGAAAAAGCGTTTTCGGTGACGGGAACACCTGGAGTGATTCAGCGCGCTGATGGTCAATTGACGGTCGTGGCAGCTCTTGGACAAATGACATCGCCTCAGCAACAAGATTTTTCCAGTTTTGTCGAAATCACCTGTAGCGATTGGCCTGATCCGCAGGCAACCACCGTTGTTGCGCAGGATTCCGGCAGTTTTATTTATGGTGGTGTTTCTCTGGTTGAGAGCGATTACGGTAACTTGGAAATGGTTACCATCAACCAACAGTCTCAGCTAACACACTTTTACAAAGACAGCAGCGGCTGGCATCCGACAACGACGTTTGGCGGATTCGGATCCAATCCGAACGCTGCCAACCCGATTATGATTCAAAGCCACTTTGACTTTATCCAAGGACATCAAAATCTGGAGGTGGTGGTTCCTCGTCCAGATGGTGGATTTGCCCACTATTATCGCGATAGCAGTCTGAAGTGGCAGGGCGGAGATGTGGTGATCGGCGCGGGCCAAGGTTTTTTGCCTGTGAGTGGAATCGCTTTTCTTCAACGGGCGAAAGGCAGGAAGGCAGGAGATTTTGAAGTCATTGCTTGTTCGTTGGATGGCAGGCTGCTCCATCATTCCCGGCCGGTTGCCAATCTGAACGACGCAGAATGGGTTTTCCGAGGAACGATTGCCACAAATATACCTGTAGCTTCGTGGGCGACCCCTGGATTGGTGGAGCGTGCCGATGGAACATTGCATCTGGTCGTTGCTTTGACGCCGACAGGGTATTCGGAAATTTCAGGTATAGCCCACGATTACTATACCTATGAGGGCGGCGGTGGGCTTGCTCACTACGTTTATAACGATGATCAAAATCAATGGTCGCAAGTGGGAGATAATCCTATTCTTCCGACAGAAGGCAGGTTCGATGCCGTCAGCCTGTTTGAAAATCCGCGTACCGGCAACCTGGAAATTGTGGCTCGTCGTGGTAATGAGTTGTTGCGATATTACCGCAATGATACCAACGGCAAATGGTTCAAAAAACCGGATTTGGGCGGAAGATTGATATAAGCCTTTGCAATTGAGAGAAAACGATCAGAGAGGGAAGCAGTTCTTTTAATTTGCTTCTCTCTCTTTTTTTGCGTAGCCAACATCGTTGGTTCTCATACTTGATTGGCAAGGTAAGCTTGCGATAAACCGCTGGTCAACCAACAATGCACTCACTCCGCACTAACATCACGCAATCATGCATTGGAGGTTTTATGACCTTGTCCTATCCGCCAGGGCCGCGCTACCGACCCGGCATCGTCAATATGCTGATGCGACAGGCGCAGCAGGCGAATTTTCATCTGAATCTGGCGCGCCAATACGGCGACATCGTGTATTTCAAGTTTGGCCCGGTCGGCTTGTATTTGCTCAGCGATCCCAATGACATTCGGGATGTGTTGGTCATCCACAACAAAAAATTCGTCAAGCTGGGCAGTTTGCGCGGGCAGCAAATGTTCCGCTCGTTGTTGGGCAATGGGTTGTTGTTGAGCGAAGACGAATTTCACCTGCGCCAGCGGCGATTGATTCAACCTGCGTTTCACCGCCAGCGCATTGCGGGGTATGCAAAGGTGATGGCCGATTACGCCATCCGCACCCGTGAACGTTGGCGGCAATTCCCGGTCGGCGCGGAATTCGATATGGCTGAAGAAATGATGCGACTGACGCTGTCGGTTGTCGGCATGACGCTGTTTGATACGGACGTGGAAAAAGACGCGCCCGAAGTTGGGCAGGCGATGGCGGAGTTATTCACCTTGTTCAACCGGACGATTTCTCCGCTGCACGTGGTGCTGGATCGGTTGCGTCCGGGCGCGAGCGACCGATTTTGGCAGGCGCGCGCCAAAATTGACGACATCATTTATCGCCTGATCAAAGAACATCGAGCGAGCGGCGATGATCGCGGCGATTTGCTTTCGATGCTGTTGTCCGCGCAAGACGAAGAAGGCGGCACCGGCGGCATGAGCGATGAACAGGTGCGCGATGAAGCGATCACATTGTTTCTGGCCGGACACGAAACGACTGCGCTGGCGCTGACCTGGACGTGGTATTTGCTGGCGCAACATCCTGAGGTCGAAGCAAAGCTGCACGCTGAGTTGGAGGAAGTGTTGGGCGATAGACCGCCTTCGTTTGAAGACGTTCCGAAGCTGAAATATGCGGAGCGTGTCTTTTCTGAAGTGTTGCGGATGTATCCGCCTGCCTGGCTGTTTTCGCGTACCGCGCGTGAAGAACATGAAATCGGTGGATATTCCCTCGCACCGGGAGCTGTGGTGGCGATTTCGCCCTACGTCGTGCATCACGATCCGCGCTATTACCCCGACCCGTTCAAATTCGATCCTGAACGCTGGACGCCTGAAGCCAAGGAAGCGCGCCCGAAGTTCACTTACTTTCCGTTCGGCGGCGGCAATCGGATCTGTATCGGAGAAAGTTTTGCGTGGATGGAAGCGATCTTGATCCTGGCGACCCTGGCGCAATCGTGGCGTCCACGGTTGGTGCCCAATCAAACAATAAAGCCGCAGGCGATGATTACGCTGCGGCCCAAATATGGTGTGAAGATGACGCTGGAAAGCAGGCGTGATCTGTAACGGAATCAGCCGTTCAGCGCAGGTTCCAGCAAGTGTTCTTGCAGGTTGAATCGTTTTTCATCGGGGACGCGTGGGCGCGTGTAACCGCCGTCCAGTTTCAGCCAGCGCATCTTGACGTTGTCTTTCAGCGAAGGCTCCAGGATTTCGTGTGTGATGCGGTCTTTCAGTCGAGGGTCTTCGATGGGGAAGAGGACTTCGACGCGGCGATCCAGGTTGCGGTTCATCAGGTCGGCGCTGCCCAGGTAAATGACTTCGTCGCCTCCATTCAGGAAGCGATAAATCCGTGAATGTTCCAGGAAACGGCCAACCATACTGCCAACGCGAATGGTTTCGCTGCGTCCGGGCCAGCCGGGACGCAAGCAGCAGATGCCGCGAATCACCAGATCAATCGGCACGCCTTCGCGTGAAGCGCTGTACATTTCTTCGATCATTCCGGCGTCAGTGAAGCTGTTGAATTTGGCGGTAATGCCTGCCGGACGACCGGCTTGATGATGAGCGATTTCGCGGCGGATCATTTCCGTAAAGCTCTGGCGCAAATTGACCGGCGCGACCAGCAATTTGCGATACCGAATTTGCCGCGAATAGCCCGTCAGGAAGTTAAATAGTTCCGAAACGTCCTTGCCGAAATCTTCCTGACAGGTGAACAGTCCCAGGTCTGTGTAAATGCGCGAAGTCGCGGGGTTGTAATTTCCGGTTCCCAAATGAACATAACGGCGAAGATCGTTTTGTTCCTGGCGAACGACCAGCGTAACTTTGGCGTGAGTCTTCAATCCGACCAGGCCATAAACGACGTGAACGCCAGCTTTTTCCAGTCGCTTTGCCCAGATGATGTTGTTCTCTTCGTCAAAGCGGGCCTTTAACTCGACCAGTACAGCCACCTGCTTTCCATTTTCAGCGGCCTCGATCAAGGCTTCGACAATGGGCGAATCTTTGCCTGCGCGGTAAAGCGTCTGTTTGATGGCCAGCACGTGCGGATCGCGCGCGGCGGATCGCAGAAACTCAACAACGGGCGCGAAGGATTCGTACGGGTGATGCAGCAGAATGTCCTGGTGTCGGATGGAATCAAAAATGGTTTCGCCTATTCGTATCGCCGCCGGAGTGACAGGAGTGAACGGTTGGTCTTTCAATTCGGGCAGATCGAGTTTGTACAATGCCATCAGGTCGGGAATGTTCAGCGGCCCGTCGAAGGTATAAACGTCGTTCTCGTCTAATTCCATCCATTGCCGCAAGGATTTGACCATTTCAGGGCTCATCCTAGAAGAAACTTCCAGCCGGACGTAAAACCCGAATCGGCGTTGGCGCAATTGTTGTTCAACAGTTTTCAGCAAATCGCCGGCTTCGTCTTCGACCAGTTCGATGTCTGCGTCGCGTGTGATGCGGAACGGCTGGCATTCCACGACGTGCATTCCGGGAAAGAGCGATTCGATATGCGCGGCAACCACTTCTTCCAGAAGCACAAAGCAATGCCCAGCGTCGCATTTGACGGGAATCAACCGCGGTACGTTCGGCGGTAATTTGACGCGTGCGAATCGCGGTTCTTCGTCTTCACCGTTGACTTCCGGAATGACCAACGTGCCCAGATTCAGGCTAATGTTGGAAATCGAAGGAAATGGGTGGCTGGGGTCAACCGATAGCGGAGTCAGCACTGGAAAGACGCGTTCGTTGAAAAATTCTTTCAGGTCGGCTTTCTGGTCTTTGTTCAACTTGCCGTAAGGCACAATCCGGACGCCGCATTCTTCCAGTCCGGGAAGAATTTGTTTGGTCAGGCAGCGCATTTGCACTTCCAACAGCGGCCGCAGCCGTTCAGAAATGCGTCGCAATTGAGACGCCGGGGTCAGTCCATCCGGCGACAGCATTAATGGATTCGCTTCGTATTGTTCCACCAACCCCGACACGCGGACCATGAAAAATTCGTCCAGGTTGGTCGAAAAGATCGAAAGAAACTTCAATCGTTCTAGCAATGGTTGAGACGGGTCCAGAGCCTCGTCTAAAACCCGGCTGTTGAATTCAATCCAACTCAGTTCCCGATTGAGCAATGGGGCTTCAGCCAAAGACCCCGTGGCCCTTCCCGAAGAGATCAATGCTGGCAATGCGGCAGTTTCCATAACCATTCGCCTCACAAAAGTATGTCTAAACGTAATTTACAGAGCACTTGTGTGCCGCGGATTCTATGTGAGGCAGAGGGAAGCGTCAATTTTTTACTTGTCGTGATGTCAGAACGTCGGCTTGCGCCAATGCTGAGCGGTGCGGATAATGCCCGCTAACTTACGACGCTTCCAAAAATTCAAAGAGGAAATCTGTAAATACAAAATGAGCGCTGAGCGGAAAATGGATTTAGACAAGATTGCCGATGGAGTCCGTTTGATTCTGGAAGGCATTGGCGAAGACACGGCTCGGCCCGGTGTCGTGGATACGCCGCGCCGTGTGGCCGAAATGTTCACGGAAATTTGCGGCGGCTTGCACGAAGACCCCGCAGCCGAAATCAAAGTCATACCAGGCGAATCGCAAGACGACATCGTAATGGTCAAAGACATTTCCATCGCCTCCATCTGCGAACATCATCTGGTTCCGTTCACTGGTGTCGTTCACATCGCGTACATCCCCAAAGATGGTCGTATTATTGGATTGTCAAAGTTGGCACGGATCGCCGAAATTTTCGCTCGCCGCCCGCAAGTGCAGGAGCGGCTGACTTCGCAAATTGCCGAATTGTTGTATCGCGGCGAACTTCAACCCAAAGGTGTGATGGTCGTTATCGAAGCCGAGCATATGTGCATGACAATGCGCGGCGTCAAAAAGCCCGGCACGACGACGATCACTTCCGCTGTGCGAGGTGTGTTTCGGAAAGATGAGCGCACTCGCATCGAAGCAATGTCATTTTTAACGGAGAACCGACGTGGCTAAGCAAATTTCGAGACAACAACGAGAAGACAGACTGATAAAAAGCCGCCCTGAATTTAATCGCCGTAGTTTTTTGATTGGCGGAAGTTCTTTGGTGGGAGCCTCGCTGTTGTTTCCAACCGCTGTTTGGGCGAAAAGCGACGCGTTGAGTTTTGCCGACGATCCGTTCAGTTTGGGCATCGCTTCGGGCGAACCGTGGGCGGACAGCGTCGTGCTGTGGACGCGACTGGCTCCAAAACCTTTGGAAGGCGGCGGGATGCCCGCGAAAAACGTTCCGGTCAAATGGGAAATTGCAACTGACGAAAAGATGCAAAAAGTCGTCGCCAAAGGCACGGCCATCGCCAAACCGGAATCCGGTCATTCCGTTCACGTCGAAGTCTCTGGGCTCCAACCGGCTCGCTGGTATTGGTATCGCTTCACTGTGGACGGCGGCTCAAGCCCGATTGGCCGCACGAAAACAGCTCCGGCTTTGACGGCAAAACATTCGCTGATGAATTTTGCATTTGTTTCCTGCCAACATTACGAGTACGGCTATTACACGGCATACAAACATCTGGCGGCTGAAGATTTGGATTTGGTCGCGCACCTGGGCGATTACATTTACGAATATGGTGTCGCAACCGACCGCACGCGACGTCATAACAGTCCTGAAATCATTACGGCCGATGATTACCGAAATCGTTATGCGCTTTATAAAAGCGATCCGCTGCTGAAACAGGCGCACGCCAATTTTCCCTGGGCGGTGGTTTGGGACGATCACGAAGTGGACAACAACTATGCGGGGCTGGTTCCTGAAGACAAGCAGTCGAAAGAAGATTTCGCCAAACGACAGGCGACGGCTTATCAGGTTTATTACGAACACATGCCGTTGCGAAAGTCTGTGTTGAAAGCCGGGCACAAGGTAGAAATTTATCGCCGCTTGAGCTTCGGCAATCTGGCGAACTTTCACATGTTGGATACGCGCCAGTATCGCAGCGACCAGCCTTGCGGCGATGGCAACAAGCCCGCTTGCCCGGAATCGCTCGATCCGAAACAGACGATCATGGGAAGCGCACAAGAACAATGGCTTCAGAGCGGACTTCGCCAGTCATCTGCTCGCTGGAATGTTATTGCACAACAAGTGATGGTGGCTCCGGCAGATTCGGTTCCCGGGCCGGAGCAACGCTTTTCAATGGATCAGTGGAGCGGGTATCACGCGGCTCGCCAACGCTTCCTGGAATTTGTGCGGGACGCCAAACCCTCGAATCCCGTCGTCATTACTGGCGACATTCACACCAACTGGGTCAACGATTTGAAGCCAGAGTTTTATAAGGAAAATTCTCCGGTGGTGGCGACGGAATTTGTCGGAACTTCGATCACGTCAGGTGGCGATGGGGCCGATGTTCGACCGAATACGCCGACTGTGCTGGCCGAAAACCCGCACGTCAAGTTTTTCAATGCTCAACGCGGTTACGTTCGCTGCTCATTAACCCCGGAGCGTTGGCAAACAGATTACAAAGTGCTGGCTTCGGTGTCGAAACCCGATCAGCCAGTTAGCACGCGGGCTTCATTTGTTGTCGAAAACGGAAAGCCCGGCGCAAAACGAGTTTAGGAATGGAAGAAAGATTGCAGAAAATTATTGCTGCTGCGGGGCTTGCTTCGCGGCGCAAAGCAGAAGAGATGATCGTGGCCGGAATGGTGACGGTCAACGGCAAGATCGTGAATACATTGGGCGCAAAGGCGGACCCGGACAAAGATCACATCAAAGTTCGCGGCAGGCTGGTTGCTTCCAGCAAAGACAAGGAAAAGGTTTACATCCTTCTGAACAAGCCGGTTGGATATTTGACCAGCCGCTCCGACCCAAGCAAACGTCAATTGGTGATTGATTTGGTCGGTAAGTATCGCAATCAGGTGCATCCCGTTGGACGATTGGATTTGAACACCGAAGGATTGATCTTGTTGACCAACGATGGCGATTTTACCAACCTGGTCGCGCACGCTTCGCACAATATCCCCAAAGTGTACGCGGTGAAGGTCAAAGGCAAACCAAGCGAAGTGCAAATCAGAAAACTTTCGCGAGGCGTAGAAATTGACAAAGTCAAAACAGCACCGGCCAAAATTGAACTTGTGGAAGAAACAGAAACCAACGCCTGGTATCAGGTGACGTTGCACGAAGGCCGCAACCAGCAAATTCGCAAGATGTTTGATTCCATCGGACATTCCGTGGTCAAGTTGCGCCGAATTGCGATTGGGTTTTTGAAAGATGAGAAACTGAAACCCGGGGAGCTGCGCTTTCTCAATGAAACTGAGGTCAAACGCTTTTTCAAAATGGCCGCGAAATCTCCTGTTGGAGGCAGCCGTAAAGCTGTGAAAAAAGCGGTGAAAACGCCGACAGGCAAACGGTTTGACAAGGAATAGTTGAACCTTTAGAGTCTCGACTTCTTAAATACTGATTTTGAAAGTAGATTTGTTGATGCTGCGCGTAAGAGTTTGTCGCCTGCCATATTCCTCCACTGGTAATTAAGCATGGAAATTGTTTTGGCTGAAAGTCTGGGTTTTTGCATGGGCGTGAAGCGCGTGGTGGATATGGCGTATCGCGCTTTGGACAAAGCCAACTCCTTGCCGGTAGTGACGCTGGGGCCGCTGATTCACAACACTCAGGAAATTGCCAGATTGTCCGCGGACGGGATTGCGATTGCGGGTGAAACGCTGCCGGAGAAAGGCACGGCGATCATTCGCGCTCACGGCGTTGCACCCCAGGCTTACGAGGAATTGAAGGCGCGCGGGTTGAAAATCATGGATGGCACCTGTCCTTACGTTCACTACTCGCAACGCAAGGCTGTTGAGTTACAACGCGAAGGATACCGGGTTGTCGTCGTCGGTGATAAGGGGCATCCTGAAATCACTGGCATTCTAGGTTTTGTTAACAACGATGCCATCGTCGTTAAAACTGTCGAAGACGTGCTTGCTTTGCCGCAATTGGATCGAGTCGGAACAATTGCGCAAACGACGCTTAATCCGAAAAAGTATCAAGCCATCGTTGAGGCATTGAGACAGCGCGCCAGTGAAGTGAAAGTTTGCGAAACGATTTGCGATGCGACTGAGGAGAATCAATCGGCAATCCGTGAAATGTCCGGCGACGTTGATTTGATTTATGTCATCGGCGGACGGCACAGTGCCAACAGCACCAAGCTTGCCGAAGTTGCGCGCGAAAAATGTTCGCGCACAATTCTGATTGAAACCGCTGATGAAATTGCGCCGGAAGATTTGCGCGGCGTGGCTCGCATTGGCATTAGCGCCGGAGCTTCAACGCCGGATTGGATGATTCGCAACGTAGTCCAACGATTGCACGAGATTGAGAAATCGTTGGCAATTAACGGCTAAAGGTTTATTATTCAGGCTCTTTTACAGATCGGCATTCTCTGCCCGTTGCTGTTGATCTGAACAACGATCAACAGGTTCGGATGAGTGCCAAACCGGATTGCAAGAGCAGTTCGCGTAGTTTTCCCAGGAGGAAGTCCACTTTAATGTCAACCATCAATGCTAACCAAACCGCTCTCGAAAACGGCCAAACTTCGGACGTTACTGTTGAGAGCGCTCAACCGGCTGTGGAAGCTTCAAACGTTGAAGCCAACGGAGCCGCCGCTGTCGTTCCAGAAATTGTTCCCGCTGCCAGCTCAGGCGATGCACAGGCTGCAACAGATGCTGAAGCACCGGACAGTGAAGAATCGGAACTGGATTTCGCACAAATCCTTGCTGGATTTGAGGAATCGCATAAATCCGAAATTAACGAAAACGAGCTTGTCAAAGGCCGCGTCGTTAAAATCACTGATCAGGTCGTCGTGATTGACGTCGGATACAAATCCGAAGGCATCGTGCCTCTTGCAGAATTCAAAGAAGGCGATCAGATCGTTGTTCAACCCGGAGATGAAATTGACGTTTTCGTCAAACAGCTTGAGAACAACGAAGGTTATGTGGAGCTATCGCGCGCCGATGCGATCCGCATGCAAACCTGGGATCAGATCGAAAAAGCCAGCCGTGACGCCATCGTCTTGAAAGGTCGTGTGACTGACCGAATCAAAGGCGGATTGCGTGTGGACATCGGCGGCATTCAAGCCTTTTTGCCAGGCAGTCAGGTGGATGTTCGTCCGGTGCGCAACCTGGATAGTTACCGCAATAAAGAAATCGAAGTTCGAGTTCTTAAGGTAAACAAGAAGCGCGGCAACATCGTCCTTTCCCGCAAGGTCGTTCTCGAAGAGCAAGTCAGCACTTTGAGAAACCAGACTTTCAAGGATATGGAAGAGGGAATTATCAAGGAAGGTCAGGTCAAGAACATCACCGAATACGGTGCCTTCGTTGATCTGGGCGGAATTGATGGCTTGTTGCACATCACGGACATGTCTTGGGGACGCATTCAAAACCCGAACGAATTGTTCAAAGTTGGCGAAACCATTCAGGTCAAGATTCTCAAATTCGACCGCGATAAAGAGCGAGTCAGTTTGGGCTACAAACAGTTGATTCCTGATCCTTGGGCGACAACAGTGGAACGGTACCCGGTGGGCACACGCGTCAACGGAAAAGTGGCTTCGGTCACAGATTACGGCGCGTTCATCGAACTGGAACCCGGCGTTGAAGGTTTGGTCCATGTCACCGAAATGAGCTGGTCGAAGCGCGTCAAGCATCCGTCCAAGCTGGTTGGTGTTGGTCAGGAAGTCGAAGCTGTCGTGCTGGAAGTTGACCAGAATAGTCGTCGCATCAGCTTGGGCATCAAACAGATTGAGATCAATCCATGGGATACGATCAACGAACGTTACGCCATCGGCACTCGTGTTAAAGGTCGCGTTCGCAACCTGACAGATTTCGGTGCCTTTGTCGAAATCGAAGATGGTATTGATGGGTTGGTTCACGTCTCTGACATTTCCTGGACCAAGCGCATCAAACATCCAAGCGAGGCTCTGAAGAAGAATCAGGAAGTCGAAGCTGTGATTACGGCAATTGATATTGATGGCCGTCGCTTGTCGCTTTCGATCAAAGATCTGGAGCCGAACGCCTGGGATCGTTTCTTCGACACGCATCGGCTTGGCGATGTTGTGACTGGAAAAGTCACACGCTTTGCTAATTTCGGCGCATTTGTCGAATTGGAAGATGGCATTGAAGGTCTGTGTCACGTGTCCGAGCTTTCGGAACAGCACGTTGACAAGCCGGAAGATGCGGTCAAAGTTGGGCAAAAATCGCAATTCAAGATTCTGAAAATGGATCGCGAAGCGCGCAAGATCGGTCTTTCGGCGCGCGCAGTTGGCAAAGATGAGCCAATCATTGAAGTGCGGAATTACTCTTCGAGCGACACCGGAATGGCCGGATTGTTTGAAGTTGCCGACTTTAATCGCGGCGGCGACGAAGGCTCAAAGAGTTAGTCGCGATTCGCTTTACTGGCGCGTTTGACTGTCAGTGGTCAGCAGTTCAATGGTTTGTTGTCTGAAGTACCGGGATTCGTCGGGCATGGGCATTAAATCTTTAAGCTGCTGACCACTATTTCCTTTTCCGCTCAGCCTCACTTTTGTAGCAGCTATGAAAAGAAGTACTTTGACCTGGATCATCGTCGGCGGAGTCATATTGCTTTGCGCTTTTTTTGTCGGGCTGTTCGCTTTAATGGCGATTGCTTCTGACGATGGCGACTTTTTTGCAGGAGGCGGAGATCGAATTGCAGTCGTTCCAGTCGAAGGAGTGATTGACGATGAGATGGCCAAAACGGTCAACCGGCATTTGAAACAATATGGTGATGACACGCATGTCAAAGCCATCATTTTGCGCATCAACAGTCCCGGCGGAGGCGTTTCTGCCTCACAAGAAATTCATCGCGAAGTCGTTCGCGTGAAAGAAGAAAAAAAGAAAAAGATTATTGTTTCAATGGGCAGCGTTGCAGCTTCAGGCGGGTATTATATATCCGCTCCTGCTGATCGAATCTTTGCCAATGAAGGCACCATTACCGGCAGCATCGGTGTGATTGCCGAATGGCTGAACTACAAAGATCTGGCTGAATGGGCGAAGCTCAAGCCGGTGGTTTTCAAAAGCGGTGAGATGAAAGACACTGGCTCTCCGACGCGAGACCTAACCGACAAAGACAAGAAGTTCTTTCAAGATTTGATCATAGAACTTTATGGCCAATTCCTGGGCGCAGTCAGTAATGGGCGCAAAGGAAAAGGTGTTCCGGAAAACCTGCTTGACGAAGAAAAAGTTAAAGCCTTGGCCGATGGCCGGGTTTTCAGCGGAACCAGCGCAGTCAAAAATGGGTTGATTGATGAAATAGGAAATTATGAAGATGCCGTCAGAGCGACGGCCAAGATGGTCGGCATTAAAGGCGAGCCGCATATCATCACGCCGCCTAAACCTAAAGAAGGTTTCTCGTTGCTGGATTTGCTTTTGGGTGCGACAAAGATTGGCGAGTTTTCGCCCAGTCAGTTACCGAAACATTTGTCCGACTTTGACACCTCAGTTAAGTTCAAATACCAATGGAAGTAGGCCCGGTAAACCCTTGCAGGTTACGAACACGGATTGTGCAGTTGTTGATCTGATGTTTGATCCTACTCACCGTCAAACGGAGGAGCGATGACCAAAGCAGAATTGGTGGAAGAAGTTTCCAAAGCAGCCGAATTGACCAAAAAAGATTCGGAAGTAATTGTTGACGAAGTTTTCAAAAATATCATTCAGGCGCTCAATCGTGGCGACAAGATAGAGTTGCGCGGCTTCGGATCGTTTCGCGTGCGCAAACGTGATGCCCGACGCGGACGCAACCCGAAAACCGGTGAGCCAGTGGATATCCCGGCCAAATCCGTGCCGTATTTCAAGCCAGGCAAAGAGTTGAAAGAGTTGATCAACGGCAAACAGCCAGGTGAAGGCGCTGATGATGATTTTGATGATGACGACGACGATTTTGAAACTGGCGCCGAAGCCACAGCTACTGAAAATATAAATAATGCTGGATAAATCATCTGTGTTGATCATGATTTGCCCTACAGACGAACGCTGAACGTTGAGAGCATAACGGGATTTTCACCGCACGCTCGGATCAAAGGGCCTTTCCTTTTTCCTTTCTGTCATACCGGAGGTGCTTATGAAACGACCGTTATGTCGTTCATTTGTGTTTTGTCTGCGTTGTTTGCTTTTGATCTCTGCGCTGGCTCTCCTCAATCAGATTGGCTTATCTCAGCAATCAACCAATCCAAATAACTCAGGCCGCAGCACATCAGTTTCCCATTCCGTTCGCGGAAAGATTTATATGCCTTCCGGCAATTTGCCGGAACTGCGCATGCGAGTTGTGTTGGAACATACTGCTGGCGGAATCGTGTCCGAAACCTTTTCGGATTCCGTCGGCAATTTTGAATTCAGAGGATTGGCCAGCAACACTTACCGTGTGACTGTTCCAACAGACAATCAGACTTACGAAACCAGTCAGGAAACCGTCGAAGTTTCAGGCAATTTTGCTCGAACCTTCATGGTGCAGATTTATCTCAAAGATAAAAACAACGCCCAGAGCGTGACGATGAAGGATAAACTGCTTTCTCCGGCTGATATTCAAGAAGTGCCCAAAGAGGCGAAAAAGTTTTACGAGCAAGGGCTGAAACTGGCTCGTGATAAACAGCCTGAAAAAGCCAGTATCAAGCTTCAGGAAGCATTACACGTTTTCCCGGAATACCTGAACGCACTAAATAAACTTGGCGAACAAATGGCGATCCTAAACAAACTGGATCTTGCCGAAGCCAATTTTGAACGGGCGATTGCCCTCAGTCCAAAATTTGCCTTGCCTTATATCAACCAGGGAATTTTACTGGTCAGCCAGAAACGCTTTGCTGAAGCGATTCCAGTCCTGGAAACTGGCAACCGACTTGATGATACGTTTCCGATGGGCCATCTGAACCTTGGCATGGCATTGATGTCCCAAAATCCCGCGGATTTTGAGCGCGCAGAAAAAGAATTGACGCGCGTGATTGACCTGGCCAAGAAAGACTTTGCCTATGTCCATAAGCTGATTTTCAACCTCAACGTTCGCCGTCAGAAATACGACAAAGCCGCAGTTCAATTGGAAGCCTACCTGAAAGAAGTTCCCGACGCGCCCGATTCACAAGAAGTCAGGTTGATGCTCGACAAGGTGAAAAAGGCCATGGCCAAACAACAAGCGGCTGTGCAAAAAGAGCAATGACCTCGACAACGTCTGCCATGAACTTGCGTTGATTCCGGTTTAGCTGATTTGCGCTTATGTTACGAAAACCTGTCAATCAGCAATTTACCCACACTTTTCTAGACGAAAATTAAAGGATCATTTATTCTCTCGCCGTCATAGCTATATTGTCGGAACGCAGTTTATTCCAGCCTACATTCAAGTCTTATTTTTCGAACAGACGTAAGTTTCGTTAAAGTTCGGAGTTAATCCTATTTTTATGACGGGCGATACCACTACGTTTAACGAATTGAACGAGCAAGGATTTACATCGGAAGGGTTGCAGACCTTTCTTGATTGGCTGGCGTCCGGCGCGCCGGATTCAGACGAGGCCTATGAATCTGCACGCCGTCGCTTGGTGATTTTTTTTGCCGGGCGCAAATGTCTTGATTCTGAATCCTTGGCCGATCGAACGTTTGATCTGGCCATGCGCAAGCTGCCGGATATTCCCACAGAAGCCAATCCCATGGCATATCTGATTGGCATCGCCAAAAACGTCTACCGCGATGAATTGCGCGCCACACAAAAAGCCGAAGTCTTTCGCTCGGCACAGCTTGCAATGCCAGCACAGCCTCAATCTGAAACTGAAAGCCGTCATACTTGCCTGGAAACATGTCTGGCCAAATTGCCCACGGATGAACGCGTGCTGGTTCTTGGTTATTACAGCGAATCCAAACAAGCCAAAATTGACCGGCGCAAACAGCTTGCCGACCTTTACGGGTTAAGCCTGAACGCATTGCGGAACCGTGTTTTTCGTCTCAACCAGAGATTGGCGCTGTGTGTAACTTCCTGTTTGGAAAATTCTGCAGCGTGATGTTTCACCGATTCCCGCCATACATAAGTGCGCGGGGTAGAAAGTCAGCATAAATGTCTTTTATCACCGACAAAGAAATCCGATCGTACCTGTTGGGAACTCTGGCAGACGCTCCGCGCGAAGCAATCGAAGACACGTTGCTTGTCAGCGACGAAGGCTTGCTGCGTTTGGAAATGGCCGAAGAGGATTTGATCGAAGAATTTCTTGACAACGAACTCGACCAGGAACAACGCTCGCAGTTCGAGAGTCAGTTTCTTTGCACAACGGCTCGCAAAGAAAAGCTGGCGTATTTGCAAGCCATTCGCGCTGTGGCCGTTCAGCAGCAACAACCGGAACCCCTTCCGGGTAACGTAGTCAGCTTCCCCGCGCCTAACACGCGGCGGGGGATTTTCGTGGATATGAATCGTTCAAGTTACCTAAAACTTGCCGCCGCAATTTTACTGGTCAGCAGCGTGGGATTTTTGGTTTGGCGGTATGCGTTTCGTCCATCGCAAAGCGCTTCGCTCGTGGCCCTCAACCGAGCATACGCTGGTGGACGAACGCTCGAAACGCGCATTGGCGGATTCGACTTCGCGCCTTATGCACCCACGCGCGGCGCGGACGACGCTGACGCCAGTGCGCGCATCCTGCGCGAACGCGCCGGACTCATTGTGTTCAACGCTTATGCCGAAGCCCCAACCGCAGCCAATCGTCATGCGCTCGGAAAATACTACCTGGCTGATAAACAATTCGACAAAGCCATTGAACAGTTCAACGCCGCGCTCAAAGAAACTCCCACTGTAGCCGAATTGCATAACGATTTGGGCGTGGCCTTGCTGGAAAAATCCAAGTACGAAAAACGCAACAACCAGCCCGGCGACAGCCTGCAACATATGGCCGCCAGCCTGGAATCCATTGAACAAGCCCTGAAACTGCAACCGAATTACCCGGCTGCCGTCTTCAACCGCGCTCTCTGTTTGCAGGAAATGTACCTGCCCCGCCAAGCCATCGAAGAGTGGAAAAAGTATCTGCAACTCGACAGCAAATCCCCTTGGGCCGACGAAGCTCGCCGGCGCTTGGCGGAACTCGAAAAGGCTCCGTCGAACATTTCAAAGAGCGACGACGAGCTTTATCAGGACTACCTGAAAGACCCGTCCAACGACGAACGCACTTTTGATTTGTTTTGCCAATCCTATTCCACCACCGGCAACGGCATTACCGAACGATTGATTGATGATTTCCTTGGCGCCAAAGAGCGCCACGACGACGCCGAAGCCGCGCACAAATTACAATTGCTGGAAAACCTCGGAGCTTTGATTTACCAGCACACGAGGGATCCTTACGTCCGTGATGTCGCCCGGTATTACCAGCAAATAACTCCGGGAAAACAGACTGTACTGGTGAAAGCCCGCTACCATCTGAACGAAGGGCGCAAGCTTCGCTCGACGTCGCAATCCCAAGCTGTGGCCAATTACGAACAAGCCATCGCTCTGTTCCGCCAAGTTCAGGATCAGTGCGAAGTGAAAATGACAACCTGCCTGCTCGCACGTTCCCATTTACGGCAGTCAAATCTGGACAAGAGTTACGAATTGTTTGCTCCGCTGGGAGGTAAAGGAAATCCTTACCTTTGGTTGCAGAGTGAGAGTTTGAATGGCATGGCGGAGTTCTATAAGGTCAAATCTCTGCCAAATGAAGCGATTCGCGCTAACCAATCCGTACTTTCTATTGCCCGACAAATTGGCGATACGAATCAGATGGCCACAAACTTAGGCGCTCTGGCTACAAAATATAATGAACTCGGCAATTGGGAACAATCACTTGTTTATCAACAACAGGCGATCGAGACTGTGAGTCAAAAATTAACGAATCACCAACAGCATTGGGCGACCAATATCCTGGCTGCATACCAATTATTTTCAGTTGGTTTTTATGCAGCCGCGCTTGCCTATCAACAAGAAGCTCTAACTATCGAGTTGGCAACCAAACGTCAATTGCAACTTTCACGTACATACACACACCTTGGCGTGATGTTGGGAAAAGTTATGCGTTTTGCAGAGGCGATTCCCTTAGTCCAAGAAGCGGTCAGCATAGGAATTCGTCAAGGTAATGAAAAACTGGGGATTGAAATCCAAGCCTATAGCGGTTTGTTTCTTGCGGATTTGCAACGTGAATCAGGCGATCGTCTGGCAGCATTACGAAGCTATGAACAGATTATCCACCTCAATAATCAACTGAGTAATGCAAGATACGACTATGAAGCTTACCGAGGCAAAGCTTTGGTAGAAATTGCTTTAGGGCAGACAGAATTAGCGAAACGGGATTTGACTCATGCTTTGGCCATCTTTGAAAAGAACCGGAATCAAATTGCTGCTGATAACGAACGTACAACATACCTTGATAAGGAGTACGAGACTTATGATGCTGCCATCAGCTTAGCTTATGCTGAAAATCCGCAAGCGGCTTATGATTTATCAGAAAGAGGCCGCGCCCTTACCTTGCTTGAGATGATGAGGGGCGAACATTCTGTTAACGCCAACTTGGCTGGCAACGGATTCATTGCCCCTGATCGTGCGCAGCCGACTTCCCTTCAGAAAGTGCAGCAGCAAATTCCCCCTGAAGCGAGCTTACTGGAATTCACTTGCTTGCCTGATCGCCTGGTCGTTTTCGGAGTCTCGGCAACCGATTTTACCTACAGCCAGAATGTCATTCCATTGTCCCAGCTCGAACAGAAAGTGCAGGCTTTTAGGCGCACAGTGTCAGATGCTTCCACAAGTGATGACCAAGCCAAGGCCCTTGCCTCTGAGCTATATCAAATTTTGATAGAACCCCTCGAACCCTTTTTATTCGACAAACAAACTGTTTGTGTGGTGCCAGACAAAATTTTGCATTATTTGCCCTTTGCTGCGCTTTTTTCCGTGCGACGCCAGAAATTCCTGATCGAAACTCACGCACTTGTTACTGCGCCCAGCGCTTCGGTTTTTCTATTCTGCCTTGAACGCGCTCGGCATCAGGGAGTAGGTAAAAACGGCCAGATGTTGGCGGTAGGAAATCCGCAGTTTGATCCGATTGCCTATCCCCAATTATCTGATCTATCAGCCGCAACCGATGAGGCAAATGAAGTTGCCGCCAATTATAGCCGCCACCAAGTTTTCACTGTTGAACACGCCACTGAAGAGGCAGTCAAAGCGGCAATCAAACAGGCCTCTATTATTCACCTGGCCACACATGGCGTTATTGATGAACGATTGTGGTCCAATTCCAGACTTGTATTGGCCAAATCTCCTGTAGGCAATAGCGAAGACGGCGCGTTGCGCGCGTACGAAATTGCTCAAATGCGTTTGCCAAACTCGCGGCTGGTTGTGCTATCGGCCTGCCAATCAGGTGTGGAACGCGTTTATCGGGGTGAAGGCATAATCGGTTTAAGCCGAGCCTTTCTCAGTGCTGGGGCGGCAAGCGTCGTCGCCAGTTTCTGGGCGGTGGATTCAGACGTTTCGGCGGTTTTGATGATTGATTTTCACAAACAGCTAAAGGCTCATTCTGTGTCTCAGGCGTTGAGACGCGCGCAATTGAACATGCTGACTAACGATAATTTACAGCATCGTCATCCTTACTATTGGGCGGCTTTCAGCACGTTTGGTGCTGATCTGTTGCTTTAATTTTACAGGGGAAAATATGCAGAACGTAACCAACGTATTACCTCAACTACCAGAAGCCAAAATCATTGTGGATGGTTTGTTCATTCTATGTGTCAACGAAGAAAAACGTGTGGCGGAAATTGGTGTGTATGAATACGCCAACGAACACGAGCTTTTCGTTCGCGTTAGCAAAAAAGAACATGGCGTCGAATCCGAACTTTTTAAGGACGGTAAGTTAATCAGAAAGCTGGATGATAAAGACGAAATCAAAACCGGAGATATTGCCATTTCTGTTTCTGGCAAGCCGGCTGATGTCACCGCTTACCATCATCCCGCGCTCACCGAAGAATCAATGCTCAGTGATCCTCGCAACATCAGTACGGCAATTGAGCGCAACAGTGATGAATACTCGCAAGATTTTCGCTGGATCATTGATCTGGAAGGGGCAAGGTTTCATGGCAAAAAACTTGAAATCGTTCCTGGCGTGATCCGCCGAAAAATTCATATCTCGAACGGCATTCTTTACACTGAACAATGGGCGCGCAGAAAAGTAAAAATGGCTTACCAAGCGGCTGCCACGTTTGCAGGGCTTAAAGCCGATAATCGTTATTATTACGTGGCCAGACAACTCGGCATCGCGATTGAACAGATTAATGAAAATCAGACTTTGAACCTCACGTTCGGCGATGCCCGTTCGCCCCAAACGCTTTCATTATCTAAACCTGATGAAAGCATCTACTACGAAATCCTGGTCAGCAACAATTGCCAGGTCAATGAGCTTGAGAAGAAAAATCGCCAAACCGATTTTCAAAACTATTACAACGTGGTGAATGTCCCAATTGCTGAACGACTTGAGCTTGGCTTAATTGGCGGTCAAGGGACAGACAGAGCACCTTGTGACTTGATTTACCTCGGCGGAACCCCTGAACTTCCGTAACTTTTCAGCCTAACTTCGTCAATTAAGGAGGAGATTTTATGGCTAAACATAACTTTCCAAGAATCATTCAAGAACAGTCGAATTGGTGTGGCCCGGCATGTGTGGAAATGATGTTGAAATATTTGGGTGTTGAGATTTCAACGACAGGGTTTTCTTCACTTCAAGATAAAATTAGCTCCTTTGAGCACAAGACTGTTGATAACACGATGAAGTACATGGCAGTGAATGAGACAGATAAGGACGAATGGCAGGACTTTGCTACTAGCCCTGTAGAAATAGTAAATATGTTTCAGGGGCTTGCTAAAGAACTAGATACCCCCCAACAAGGCTCGCAATTGGTTGCTCACCTCGGCGCGAATCCACTTTCTGAATTATCAATGAATTATTTTTCGATTGATGCAAGAAAATACAAGGATGACCCGAATAGTGAGATTCGCAAAGAAAAAATCTGGGAGTTTTTAGGTCATTTAGCGGATGTAATTAATCAAGATTCTAAACCGCCAATCATAATACCGTTACACGGCTTCTCCCATTGGGTCGTTCTATACGATGTAAAAGTAACAGCAAACCAACCTGGAAATCGTCGTTGGACTTTTACGGGGAAAGACCCTGAGCAATACCCGCCAAAGACCAAAAGTAAAAATCCAAAAGCAGGAATTATTACTGTTACAGATTCTTCTGATAATTTCGATAACCCCGTGAATTTGGTCTGTATTGAGCCCCTTCCAAATGGAAATGTTGCCAATAGCCGTCAAGGATGGAATTTAGGAGCACCTCCTGCTTTACCGACGCGACCGCCAGGAACCCCAATTTCACCTGAAGAGATATTGAATCTTGTAAGGAAAGAATTGAGCGCAACCGGTGACAACGTCTTAAATATGATTGGGCGACGAGCTGCGATGTTTAGTCTTGCGACACCTGTCCTGGTTCGGCGTCTTGATCGCCCAAACTACGACTATTACTTGGTCGCAGTAAAGGATAACAATGGAGAAGTTGTGCAGTTGTTTCGAATGGATGCGCTGACAGGAGCTTACTTGGACTCATTACAGATTGATCCGGCTGTTTTGTACTTTGATATTCAGGCAAACGATCCTGCGACGCAAAGCATGCTACGCTCAATCAAGCTGCAATTACACAATTCAAGCAATGCAAGGCAATCTTTGAGTGCTTTACAGGCAAGCAATGCTCCGAACCTGATCTGGCAACCATCGGCCCAATCTCAATCTCCGTTCTATCCTTTTCACAAAGTTGCAGAAGGTGATAAATCAGCATTCATTAGGATTGATGGCACTCATTTTCAACAGATTAACCCAGCTTCGACACCGGTCATTGCCCAGGAATCTTCACACATGTAACTCAACTTGCCAGGCATTCTAGAATGGCCAAAGCCATCAAGTCGCCCCGTGCCAACTACTTTGTGCGGGGCGATTTACCAATCTGTTCTCAGCTTTTATTTCAACCTTATCGCTCATCAAATTCTCCTTGCAAAAATTGGCAATGCTACCGTGATGTTTTGGGTGCTACGAACATACTTCAGTGGAAGCAGGAGTCGGCAATGATAGTGCGACTCAGTCTCTTTCACTGGTTAGCGGTGATTGGCTGAAGTCCGGAGGCTCAGTTGTCGGGCCCTGTTTCGCAAGATAGTTTCTCTTTCAGTTTGAGCGGGGAAGTCGAAAAGAACTACTTGAACCATAACAGTTCGGCAGTTCGGCTCGCCTTCCTGAAGTCTTGCGGCTAAGAGTCGCAGAGCGCAGAACACTCAGCTTCAACGCAATTTGGTTGAGGTAACACCAAAATTGCTTACCGGCTTCGTGCTGGTAAGCCTCAGCAAAAAAGGAGTTCGCGATGGCAAATTGGCAATACGAAAATAACCACGGAAGAATTACGCGGATCTATCCCCACACCGACAAGCTATTTTTTCGATTCGGTGGGAAAACTTCAGAAGTAAAAACTGACATGAACCCGAAGGATGGTTATTACTTCATCCCGGTGACTCATCCAAATTACAAGGCATTGGCTGACCTCTTATACCTTGCCGCCGAACACGATTGGAACATCTTTGCTCGTCCGAAAGAGGCTTTGACTGCGGATGGATATGCGGAAGTCACCTATCTGGTGCAAGATTTTGTTCGGCCATAAATCCCCCATCAGTCAATGTTTTTGACTGTTCAGGCCCTCACGCTTTTGCTCATCTTTTCCAGAACGTTGGGCGAAAGCGTGACCGCCAGCTTTTGTTTGAAGGTTCGTAATTTCGCGTCCCGGCCAATATGAATGCATGTTTGCAAAAACAGGATGGCGTGTTGCCAGTACCTGAAATTTGCTGAAACTTGCCCTCAGCCTTTTTTTTCTCCCACTTACAACAAATCAGAAATACCTGTCGTGATATTTTGAGTGTTGGCCACATACCAAGATGAAAGCTTAAGTCGGAAAATAACAAAACTTCAGGAATAACATTGTGGCGTCGTTTTCTTTACCGATCTGGAAAAATTTTTCCGGCTCGGTCATATCACCGAACGATTCAGTTCTTACCGCAATAGGATTCACAACGATTGCAATCACAGGAACGGGGGGCAGTTACGGGCCAACCATCCATTCAACTTACACAACCCGGAGAAAGATATGCACGGAAAGGCAAACAAAGCTAAAGGATTCATCACGGCGGCCCTGTTGATTGGCGCGGCAGCCATCTGGAATTACGGTCAACCGGATGCGACGGCACAACAGCGACCTACTCCCACGCCGCAAAACATCGGCGTTCAGCCAATCGGAGAAGAGCAGGTTTCAGAGACGGAACTTCGCACGCTTCGCGCAAATCCAAAAATTCTAGAAGTCGTTGAGATACTAGCGGCGCAGGGCGAGGAATTGGATTTTGGCAAAGCAAAGGCATTGAAATATGCGCCGCCTGCCCCAAACGAAAGAGTTGCAAGCCGCCCGCGAGTCATAATCATCATAATCATCATCAAGCCCAACGCTCGCAGGGCGGCTGGCCAGAAGCCAGAATTCGGAAAATTGGTATACGAAAAAGGAACTGACGGAAAAGAGTTGATTTACTTTGACGAACCAACCGGCAGCAAACCAGTTATTCAAAATGATGCGGATAACGCAAAGCTTGGTTTGGGTTGTGGAGCCTGGTCTCCCTGGGTTGAAACCAGTCGAGATTGTCGTTCCACTTTTTGGACCTGCATGCTGCAAAACCAACAAGCAATCTTCATTTCTTTTCGTCGTGACCGCCAATGCAAAAAAGGCACTCAGGTTCAAACCAAAACCGTTAGATTGCGTTGCGGCTGTTAGTCTTCCAACTAAAAAAATGGCTGAAGCAACTTTTCTCAACCGATTTTGTTACACAGAACTTACGCAACGTAACGCAGTGTCAGTAGCCTGTCCGTAAGGAAAAACGGATTTCTAGTAAATAAGCCCTTGCTTGCGCGATGGCTACTGACACAGGCGTAAGTCCTACCAAAATAACGAGGGCAAGTAATATCACTTGGTCATCCGCCTCAGTCACTGATGTACGTCCAGATAATTCGGTTCCGCGAATAACCGAGTTTTCCGAAGCTTAAAATTCGACTCAAACGGCCAGGAAATCACCGGGCAGGTGCGAAGTGTGTCCGCAAAGGCCGTCCTTACAAACCCCTGTACACGGAGGAAATATGTTTCGACGAATTTCGCCAATCCCATTCCGTGGGAAATTGTTTATCTCCGGCATCGCTTTTCTGCTTTGCCTGGCAGCAGTGTTCTCGGCGCGCACCAATGCCGCCGCCAACTTTTCTCATTTGGATGAATTGCTGGCAGAGGAATCGTCGGCGACCCAACAATGTCCGATTGTGCCGCTGAAACTTTTCAACACAGGCGTGGACAATAGCAAAGCCTTGCTGACGGCGAGTGTGCCTGATGGTCATTACTCCTTAACCGCTCAGAATGGCTCGGTTGCGCGTCAGTTGTCCTAGCTCCTGCCAGTGGTTGGGTGACGAGTTCGGCTGCGCGTTGGATTAGCAGGTCGGGCGAGGCGACAGGAGCTTTCCGTTACACCACTCAGTTCGAGCTGTCGGGCTGTGAGTTGAACAGCGTTTCGATCAAAGGGCGGTTTGCCGCCAGTCAAAGCGGCCAACTGTTTCTGAATAACAACGCGACTCCAATCGCGCAGACGGCTGCCAACGGAGCGACTGCCTTCACCACATTCTCAATCACTAGTGGGGTCCAAGCTGGGCCGAACACGCTGACTTTCGTGACGACCGCTGCCGCTCAGCAAGGCGGCCTGTTGGTTGAATTCACGGAAGCCACCGCAAAATGTTGTGACTGCCCAGCCATCACGATCGGGCCGAACGCTTTGTCAGTCGGCAATCTGAATCAAGCTTATGGTCCGGTCACGCTGACGGCCAGCGGAGGAATGGCTCCGTACACCTATTCGATCATAGGCGGCGGTTTGCCAGCGGGGATGAGCTTGTCTTCAGCCGGTGCGATTTCGGGGACTCCGACTGCGGCAGGCAATTTTGTCGTCAAGGTGTTGGCGGTTGACGCAATGGGCTGCACGGGTGTGCGCCA
>DAOMFR010000005.1:84843-97012 GCA_035429885.1 Blastocatellia bacterium | reverse complement strand
GGTCTGGTTTGCAGAGCTTGCAGGTAGTGTTTCCGCGCATCCAATAATCGGTCGCTGCGCTCGGCGATCCGGCCTGCTTCCAGCAAGTTTTGGAGTCTGCGAAGTTGCACAATCTTCGTTACCAAAGCTTCGCGTTCTTCGGCTTTTGAATTCTGCGAAAGAACCTGTTCATAGGCAAAAATCGCTGGGCTGTACTCTTCCTGAGCTTCCAATTTCTGCGCCTGGCTAAAAGTGATCGACCCATCAGCGGAGTTCCCGCGCGTGGGAGCTTTGTCCATGTTCGCCATGGCGCTTTGCAAGACGGGTTTCCACTTGTCCGCTGAAAAGAAGATGACACCGGCGGCCAATCCGATTGCCAGCGCAGCTCTAAGCCCAGAGTTTCGAGTCAGGTTGTATCTGGCAATCAGCCTGTTCAGCTCATTGTTCTTTCGCGAAGCTTTTTGAGAACGAGTAGCGCTTGAAAGCTTGGACAATTCGGTAGCAGAAGGCTCCATTCGATTGCGGTTTTCGGATAAGTATCTTTGAGTCAACGGCGAAACCGGAATCGTCACGGCGTCTCCGAGTTCAAAAACGTTTGCAACGCGTTGCTGAAACAATTCAGGATCGGGTTTGAGGATCGTTTTCACAACAAAAGGTTTCACCGTGCCATATTTGCGGACATGGCCACGTGTTTTCTTTTTGCTTTCCAAAGCGGCGGGCTTCAATGCTTTGATTGCCGCCAAAAACTCGGCTGCCGATTGGTATCTATCATTGGGAGATTTTTCCAACGCTCGCATAACAACGGCTGCCAGGTCTGCGGACACATCCGGTCGGAGCTTCGTGATGGACGGTGGAGCTAATTCAACATGGCCCCTTCGCACTTCCCAATCAGCGCCTTCCCTGGTCAGTGGGAATGGCAAGCGCCCGGTTAGCATTTCGTACAAACTTACCCCGGCACTGTAAATGTCAGATCGCGCGTCAATTTCGATGCCGCGCACTTGTTCCGGCGACATGTATTCCAGGGTTCCCGGGTGAAATCCAAGCTGCGTCAGCCGCGCTGCACCAGCCGTTTTCACCGTGCCGAAATCCGTAATTTTGACTCGCCCGTGATTATCCAACAGCAAGTTCGAAGGATTGATGTCACGATGAATGATTCCATGCCGACGATTTCCTGCTTCGTCCAAGTAACTGAAATTATGGGCATAAGTCAGTGCGGAAAGAACCTGCTTGAACAAATAGATGGCTTGTTTGGGTGCGGGAATTCCCTGCTTATCCAGTAATTCACGCAAGCTGACGCCGGAAACATATTCCATTACCAGATAGAAATTGTCTTTGGCTCGTATGAATTCCAGAACACGAACAATGTTGGGATGGTCAAGCTGGGATTGAATGCATGCTTCGCGACAAAACCGGGCTTTCAACACGTCCTGCGCCGATTCTGAAAACAAATCAAACTGGATTGATTTGATGACGACTTCGCGTGGCAAGTGCAGATGGTGAGCACGATAAACAGTTCCCATTCCACCTTTGGCGAGTTCGCTGACAATACGATAATTGCCTATGGCTCTGTTTAGCATTTCAAGAAACCATGTGGGGCATGGGTTGTGAGCTTCGTGGCACTTAATGAGGTGCGCCACTTCACGTTTACAGGCTTACTTTACAGAATTAACCAGCAGTAGGCAAATATCCGACGGATCCTACAAGAAAAATCCAACATTAATTCTTCGACTAAGACTCACATTCGCTAAATTTGAGGCAAGGATGCCTATCGACTCAGGAAGCAGCTGAGTGCAAACGCTCGGCGATGATTTTATAAACTTGGTGATTGAACGCTAAACCGACATGAGTTCCCTGCACTTCTAGGTTTGTCGCCGGATCGTCATTGATGCAGTAACGCCAATCCACGACTCCATCCATCTTGGTGTAAACAGCAGTGTTAGGTACTGAAGTCGGAATATGAAGATTCAACGCCGCCACCGATTCGCAGCTACAAACGGTAGTGAAACAGCCGGGATGAGTTTCCTGACGGTGTTTGATTTTGGCACGCTCACGAACGCGATCAGCCATTTCCAACACAATTGGATGCGAACAGACTCCGCGAAAAGGTGAGCCAAGAGCGACGACCGAAGCGACTTTGTCTTGCCAGCGCACTGCCGCCGAACGCGCCAGGATTCCTCCCAGACTGTGACCGATCAAATGGACTTTGCCGCCGGTTTCGTTGAATGCTCGATCCAGCGTCGTGGCCAGACGTTCAACCAGACTATTCAAACAGTCTGCATTCCAACCGATACCGGACATGTAGGCACTGTAGCCGATACGCCGCAACCATAAATTCATTTCCCACAGGTAATGATCGGTACCCAAAAAGCCTGGAATAACAATCACTGCCGCCCCATTCCCACGCGGAACACCAAGACCGTAATAGACCGGTGCTGCATGCAAGGCCATCCAATCCAGTCCGGCCATTGTTTCCATCCAAAGCGGACGGTTGGACCGACGCATTTCTTTGTGAAGCAACACTGATGAGGAAAATCCTGACATAAACACCTCTGTAACTGGGAGTGGACAACGTCTCACATTAGCCGCGCTTGCCTTTAGCAGCTTTGGCTTTTACCGGTTGGGGTTTGATTTCTTCAACACCCGCAGCTTTTCGCAATTCATAGAACGATTCGTACAAGTGATCACGCATCCGTTCAACATCGGGCATGGCTTTCAGATCTGCCGTCAAGCCGAAGTACAAATGCTGATCGTAGCTCATAATCGCACAGCCGCATCCGACCGCATAACCAACCGGTACGTATGGGTAATACGCTGTCATCCGATGCCCCATCGCGTAAAGCGGAACTTGCGGGCCAGGAACGTTGGTCGAAATCATATTCACGGCTGGCGGAACAGGTATGTTCGCAGTCGAAAGCGCTCCCATCAGAGCCTGCATCGGCGCGGGCAAAATCCCCATCAGCGCAGAAAACAGATTCAAACCTTCGGCAACTCGCCCGCTTTTCATCGCCATCGTCTTTTGGTTCACATAGCGGAACCGCGCAATCGGATCTTTCAGATCCAGCGGAATTTCCACTGGCAGCAACGACACCAGATTGCCCAAAGCTCCGTGCTGGTCTTCTTGCCGCAAACTAACCGGAACCATAAAGCGCACGTTGCGACCGGCGGCTGACTGGCTGTGGCTTTCGACATAACGAGAAACCGCGCCAGACAGCGCCGTCAGCACCACGTCGTTGACCGTGCCACTCAATGCGCCACGAATCGCGCGAGCTTCGGCAAACGAAAACGTGTTCCAAACCATGCGTTTTTCGCCGGACAGCGGCCCGTTGAATGGCAAGCGTTCCGCCGGTCGAAGAATCTTTGGAATTTCTCCGCTGATGTTTTTCATTGCTTCGCGCGAAGTCTGTTCGGTCAGCGCCTGCGTCAGATTCAGCAATCCATTTTGAAATTCCATCCAGCGGTTCATGCCTTCCTGCATTCCGCCCAGAATCGAATCAAACAATCGCCGCGTCGGATCAGGCTGCGGCTCGCGCACTTTGGCGGCAGGTTTCGGAGGAATCAGCGCTGGCGATGGCGAAAAGTCCAAAACAATCTTCAGCAAATCCACGCCAGACATTCCGTCCACCATGCAGTGATGCACGCGGCAGATCATCGCGGTCTTGCCGCCTTCCAACCCGTACACCAGATAAATATCCCAGAGCGGTTTGTGGCGCTCCATCATCGGCGTGAAGATTCGCCCGGCCAGATCAATCAATTCCTTTTCGCCGCCCGGCGCATCAATTTGCAGCTTGAAGATGTGGTTGCGAATGTTGAAATTGTGGTCGTGCTCCCAGGTCGGATGTCCCAGGTTGAACGGATCGGGCACGACGACCTGTTGATAACGCGGCAGCAAGTGCATCTTCGCGTCCAGCATCGCCACAAAATCTTCAAACGGAATTTCTCCGTCAAACAGGCTGACACTGCCGATGTGCATCGGCGTTTCCTTCTTTTCAAAGTAAAGGAAACTGGCATCCATTGAAGACAAACGCCGATTCAATTCAGGTTGGGACATAAATTTCTCCATGGTTCAAATTCAATTCGCCGCCCAAACATCCACCAGATAGCGATTCTGAGTCGTCAGTGCATTCAACCACGCTTCCGCCGCAGCCGCATTCGAGCCGGTCTTTTCCCGATAAATGGCCGCGAAGGTTCTTCGCACGTCGGGAGCCATGCGGCTGGCGTCTCCGCAAACATAGATCACGGCTCCGGCTTCGATCATCTGCCAGATGTCATCGCGCCGAGCGTAAATTTCGTCTTGCACGTAACGCTTCTTCTGGCCTTCGACGCGAGAGAACGTGTTGGCAAGTTCAGTCACGCCAGCTTCGACAAATTTGCTGAGTTCGTCCTGATAAATGAAATCCTGTTGCGGATGCCGACAGCCGAAAAACAGCAGCGAACGACCAATCGTTTTGCCTGCGGCTTTAAGCGCTGAGCGTTCCTGCAGAAAACCACGGAACGGAGCCAAGCCTGTGCCCGGGCCAATCATCACAATCGGAGTCATCGGATCATCCGGCAAACGGAACGCGGACTTGGTGTCTTTGACGAAAGCGTAAAGCACATCGCCTTCGTTTTGCCGAGCCAGATAGTTAGTGCAAACGCCCTGGAAAACTCCGCGCCCGGAACGTGCCGGGGCGTCAACAACTGCGACCGTGATGCTGCAAGTTCGCTCATCTGCCAACGGCGACGAAGAGATCGAATAATACCGCGGACGCAGCGCAGGCAGCATCTCCAGATAAACTTCAAACGGCAAAGTGCAAGCCGGAAACTCTTCCAGCAAATCAATCAACGATTTCCGTTTTGCCAACACGTCTTCTTTGTAACGCGCCGCGCTGGCGTCGTCTTCGCCGAGTAAAGCCTGAAGCTGAATCTTTTCCGGCGGACATTCGGTGTATTCGGCAAGCGCCTGAATCTGGCTGCGCGTGGCAACATCTTGAAGCTCCACGTAATCGGCCAGCAGTTGATAGACTGAAACGGTTTGATTGACCGGCAGGAAACTTTTGCGATTCGTCGTCGGCTTCAATCGGATGTGAACATCACGTTCAAACCCAAATCGCGCGGCGACTCGCTTCACCAAGATTTCGCTGTTGTGCGGAATGACTCCCAGATGATCGCCCGCACGATACGTGACACCTTCCGGCAATTCCAATTCGACGTGGCGCGTCGAACGATCCGAAGGATTTTCGCCGCCTTTGTTGTGAAGCTCTCGATTGACACGAACGGTCATCGGCTTTGAATCAAACGAATCCACAAACGGACTCATTTGCTGGCCCGGCACAATTTCCAGTTTGTACAGCGGCTTGGAGGTTTCGGCTTCGATGCTGATGCCCAAGCTTTCGGCAACCGCACTTCGCAACGGTTGATACCAGCGTTGAAACTGCCCGTCGAAATCATCGCGTGCATCGCCTTCGCCATGCGGAAACAATCGCTTGGCTCCGTGAGCCGTAAGTTGCTCATCAATCAAACGCGGCACTGCTTGAAATGTCGCCGCCCAATCTCGATTGCCGCAGCCGAACACGGTGTAGGTCACACCGGTTAGCGCCTCGCTACCCAGCTCTGCGCTTTTCAACCAATCGCAAAACTTCACGGCATTGTCCGGCGGCAAGCCGTTGTAAGACGATGAGACAATCGCCAGTAGACCTTCTTTCGGCAAACGCCCTGCGTAATCATCCAGCGGAGCCACTTTCACCACAAAGCCATTCGCTTCGGCGTCTTGCGCAATTCGGCGAGCCAGTTCTTCCGCCGTTCCCATGTTCGAGCCAAACAAAACCAACAGTGGAGTGTTATGCAACTGCGAAGTAGTCGGTAGTCGGTAGTCGGTAGTCGGTTTAGGAGATTCACCAGCGACCGCCCCTAACGGTTCGCGGATGCCCAACTCCCGCCTGCCAGCTCCCAACTCTCGCCGTCGAACTTTAATCCGCAACTCATCCGGCTTCAGTGTCAGCGTTTCCTTGATCTTCAGTTGGTAGCGCGTGTGATCGACAAGTTTGAATCGTTGCAAAATCATGCCCAACACGAGTGTCGCTTCTTGCAAAGCGAACTGACGACCGATGCAGGCTCGTTGACCGTTGCCAAATGGTTTGTAGGCGTTGGCCGGGCGCTTGGCTTCGGCTTCCGGAGTGAAATTGTCTGGATTGAACGCTTCAGCGTTTTCGCCCCAAATGCTTTTGTCGCGGTGCAACATAGGCAGCAAGACATTGATCGTGTCTGTATGCTTGATTCGGTATTTGCCGCCGATGACGGTGTCTTCGTATGGATAAAGCCCAAACACCGGAGCCGTCGGCCACAACCGCAACGTCTCCTTCAAAATCTGTGTGACGTAATGTAGCTGGTTGACCTGAGCGTATGACGGCCTGGCTGAAAGATCGGGTCCCAGCACTCGGTCCACTTCTTCGTAGGCTTTGGCCAGAACTGCGGGGTTATTTAACAAGGCATAAATGGCAAAAGACAACAGCCCGCTTGTCGTTTCATGCCCGGCAATCAGAAAGGTGATGATTTGATACCGGATGTTCACATCTTCCAACCGTTCACCGGTTTTCTTATCCACGCCGCTGAGCATATAACTCAGTAAATCCGGTTTGTCTGCCAAATCTTCGCCGCTCGCTTTGCGATCAGCGATGATGCGGTCAACGGTTTCGTTCATGCAGCGGATATCAGCTTTCAATTGTTTGTCGCGTCCCTGGCTGATCAGGTTTTCCAGAGGCAAATCGCGCAATTCATCCAGCGAAGTCGCTAAGCCACCGGCCATCGCGCTGACAAACGGATGATAACCATCCTGATAAAACGAATTCAGCCGGTAATCGAAACCACACAAACCAATCGTATCCACCGTCAGCCGAGTCATATCGGCTGACACGTCAATTTCGTCATCGTCGTTCAACCGATCCCACTTCAGAACCAATTGCTCAGCGATGTCCAGCATCATTTCGTGATACCCCTGCATCGCGCGATGGCCAAAGTTCGGCAGCAAAATGTTGTGCGCCTTGGACCAATTTGGCTCTTCGGTTTTGGAGGTGAACAATCCGTCGCCGCTGAATCGCCGGACCAGTCGCAGCGCTCCGCGAATGGATTTGTCGAACCGTTTTTCGTCGCAAACCTCGTTGACCAGTTCATAACCGGAAAGAACGATGGCCACTCGGCCACGCATTTCCAACCGATAGATCGGGCCGTATTCGCGTGCCAGTTTCACCATATCCTGAACCGGTGAAGTCGGACTTAGGTCAAGTAAATTTTCCAGCAAAAACTTTTCGGGTGGTTGTGGAATGCGAGCGAAGGTTTCTGTGCTCATCGTCACCTCACGTCAAGAACGCGGAGTCAGGAGTGCAAAATTGATTCCCAGCAAACGACTTTGCTGCTGCAAAAGTTTAGCGAGGCAATGAGTTTGCGGCGGCAATTTGTCGAACGGTGTCATGTTTTCCGGAGTAATCACCGATGCCTGCACTTCACGCGGCTGACCGGCCAACCAATATCTCACGTCTGGATTGGCGGCAAGGTTTTTCAGCCACTGTGAATTGCTCCGCACCGTGCTGAACACGACCAACTCCCCAATTCGCGCAGCCAACACTGGCACGTTGATCTTTCGACCCGATTTGCGGCCCGTGGTTTCCACAACAATCGTGCCGATTGGCCCCAACACTGGATTGCCGAAGCCGGCGCGAATCAGCGGTTCGGCAAATAAATTTACACCACTGAAAAGCTGGTGTTGAAACTCCGCCAACATTTGCGTAAACATTCCCGCCGCCTTTCTTTATCCATTCAAACCAGTCACGTCGTGGCTCATTACAATCAGGTCGTGCGTGCGGCCTTGCAAATCCATGACGTAATCCGCCATCAACGCCTCAGCCTTGAACCCTAACTTTTCAAACACAGCCTGAGCGCCGCGCTGTTCCGCCGCCATTTGCGCGACGACTTTTTGCAACCCTGCTTCTTCCGCAAGTGCGAAAACTTCATTGGCCAGCACACTGCCCAATCCAATGCCACGCGCTTCCGTGCTGACCAGCAAACGAATGTTGCCAATATGACGAGCCCAATGAGTTTCGCTACGAACCAGTGTGCCCAAACCTAATAACCGTCCGCCAGACTCCGCGACGATGGTCACGGTACGATCCGTATCCAAACTGCGAACCCAACCATCAACGACTTTGGGGTGCGAAATGTCCAGCGGCAGGAAAAGTAAGTCGTTGGCGGGCAGCGCCTGAGCAAATGCCAGGACAGCGTCGCGATCCGAAGCCTGCATCAGCCGCAACGTAATTTGCCGGTCTTTTACCGTAACCGAACGCGGATAAGCTCGATTCGACACTTGAGCCATTTTTGTTTGAAGCCTTTCTTTATGAACTTGTTGATGAAGATTTCGTGAGCGGAAATTACCACAGCCGGGCTGATAGAGAGAAGGAGAGACGAAGGAACAAAGCGTTCAACTGCTCTTTATCCCCCCATCTCTCCTTCTCCACGTTCCTCAATCTACTTCTTCTGAGCAGTGCCAAAAAACGGAAGCTGTGTCGCCAGATCAAGCCAGCGTTTTTGCACTTCGACGTAGTTAGTCACCGCTTGTTGAGCAAAATCTGCCAGTGCAGCGGCAGGCGAATTCTCTTCCAGATTCAAACCTTTTTTGACAGCTTCGATGACCTGCGCGTTTTGCTGTGCAGCGAAATCCAGCCACTGCGTGCGAGCGTTGACGAACGTTTCAACTCCCTGGCTGGCAAAGTCGGAAGCCGCGCGAGTTACATCCGTTGGACTGAAGCTGGCGTTTTCCTTGATCGCATCGAATAGTTGGCTTGATTGCTGCGAAGCAACTTCAGCCCAACGGCGCTGTGCTTCGACAAAGCCTTCGTATCCCTGACGCGCCCAAGTTCCCAACTCCGGGGTTGGAGCTGCGCGATAAAAGTCCATGCCTTCTTCAACTGCTTTCAGCACCAGCGCGTTTTGTTGCGCGGTCAAATCAATCCATTTTTTCTGGGCATCAACCAGATGCTCGACAACCTGCTTCGCCCAATCGGCAGCCCCGGCGTTGTGCTCAGTGTTGCTGGTCGGTTCGGTTTCTTTTGCGGTTTTAGCTTTGTTTGCCATAACGAATTCTCCTTCTTTGAAGTTGGTAAGGCCCGCCCACACGCGGGCAATGGTTTATTTTTCCTGCGGCTGGTAAAGGTTGCCGCTATTTTGTTCAGTGACTTGCTGTTTGCCTCGCCGCATTCCTTCAATGAACGGCACGCTCCATCCGAGCGCGAAATCCACCAGTGCAGGGGCAAATGTGTTTGCGATGTTGATCGCTTGAGCATCAAGCGCGGCGATAATTTCGGGTTGCGGGAATCGAGCCGCTTGCACAATCAGCTTGGCCATCTGCTTGGCCGGAAACTTGGGAACGTAATTTGGTATTTCAAAACCCGTGCTGTTCGCTGCTGCGTCAAAGATTTCCGTTTCCACCGCGCCTGGATAAATCGTACAAACGTCTATGCCTTCAGACATCAACTCGGCGCGCAAACTCTCGGAAAACCCCGCCAGGGCAAATTTGCTAGCGCAATACGCCGTTTCAAACGGCATCCCTCGTTTCCCGAAAATCGAAGAAACATTCAGGATCACTCCGCCGCCGTTTTGTTTTCGCATCTGCGGAACGGCAGCTCGACAAGCAAACACCGCTCCCCAGAAATTCACATCCATCAAACGGCGAAAATCTTCCAAAGGCATTTCCGCAAAGCGCGAGGCAATCGCCACTCCCGCGTTATTGACCAGCACATCAATGCGACCAAACTTTTCCACGGCGGCGGCAATCAGCGTTTCAACTTGCGCCTGATCTGCAACATCCGTCGTCACTGCCAACGCTTGTCCACCTTTGGATTCAATCTCTTTGACCAATTCAGCCAACCGTTCCCGGCGTCGGCCAGCAACGACAACTTTTGATCCGGCAGCGGAAAATTCCCGCGCAGTCTCGCGACCAATCCCACTTGTTGCGCCTGTGATGACTGCGGTAGTTCCGCTCAACTTTCGAATCATTAGTACCTCTCCAAAATTTTATTTGACGACAACCATAATACTTCCAGGCCTCAAAAGGTCAAGAAGATTTTTCGCAAATGCGAAAAATCTTCAAGGCAAACAATCGATCAAAAGCTTACAACTGAATCTAATTACAAGAGTTATGACTATAAACATGCGCAAGAATTCTCTTGCTCGCATCGGCGAAAAAAGCCTATACTCTGCAAGTCAATTCACTTTAACCTCAAGCAGGAATTTTATGGCTCAGAAGGCAACAAAGTCGAAATCGCGCCCGACCAAAAAGCGCGCCACCAAACGTTCGCAGCCGAAATCCTTCGGCATTGAATCTGATCAACCGCTGAACGACAACACCGTCGTTATCAAACGTTACGGAAACCGCCGTCTTTACAACACAGAAACCGGCAGCTACGTCACGTATCAAGATTTGATTGCCATCATTCGGACAGGCCATGATATTCAGGTCATTGACTCAACGTCGCAAACCGACGTTACCAAATCTGTGCTGATGCAGGCGATTTTGGAAGAGGAAAAGAACCAAAGCGTGCTGCCGCTTCCCTTCCTATTTCAGATTTTGCGTTCGCGAGAAGATTCGATTCAGGACTTCTTGAAAAACCACCTGGCTGCCAGCTTTGACGCCTACCTGAAAACCAAAGAAGAGTTCGACCGTCGCTTTCGTGGCTTTTTGGAATTGGGTGCAGCCGCGCCACAAATGTGGGAACAATTCGTACCCGGAGCAGAGGCCTTGAGAAGCTTTTTCAGTCCGCCAAAGCCGAAAGCCCAGGACGATAAAGACAATCCAAAATGATCTGGCTGATTTTCGCCTGTTCAATTTCCAGTAACGACCGCGGCGGGCGCTTTCGCCAAGACTTCAAAAGGCAAGGCTGAGCGCATAGCTTCAATTGAATGGCGTCAATTTCTTCAGGCGAAAAATAGTTACGCGCCTTTTCGACCAGCTTGTTTGTAGGGATTTGCGTGTACTGCCAACGACGGTAGGACTTCAAGCCTTCAGCGTAATCGTGTGCGATGGTTTCCAGATCGGTGGCGCGTTCAAACCGGGCAGTAAATCCTTTGCCAACTAATCGAACTAACCCAAGCAGTTTTAGCCGGTTTCTGGAGTCGTAATACAGTGCGTGGCCGAGTTCATGAGCGATGACGGCTCGCAAGCCATCTTCTGGAATTCCGTCGGCAAACACCTTGCGGTTCACCAGCAACAAACACCGCAGACGCCTGCCAAACAAAAAGCTGGTGAGTGTAAACCGTGATTGAAAGTAATCTGACTGCGAATCAAAAAGCTTGATGTCAATTTCATTGTTTCGCAGTTGCGGAAAAGAAGTGGCTTTGAGATCTTCGACAATCTTGTGGACTCGTTGAACGATAGTGTCATCGGCGGGCAAAGCCATGAGGCTATTTTCGGTAAATAGCGTCAGCCCAATTCCAAACAAAACTATTAACACCTTTTTCATAGCTCAATCCGCCGGTTTTGGTGGTCGGAACTCGCTGAAGCGATCATGAGCCTGCGACTGTTCGCGGTAAGTGATCATCCACTTCATCAATGTTCGGATCGGTGTTGGGGGAAAACCGCGTTCCCGGTTCTGAGCACCAATCTCGAAAGCGATTCGCCATTGCTCAAACAAAATTCGGTAAGCGGCAAGGACGGAATTCTTCGGGTCGTAAATACTCGTAGCTTCTGAAGTTACCCCATTCAGTTCAATCACTTTGAAGTTTTGTCCCTGCTGTAACTCTTCAACACTTGGAGTTCGAATATCGAAGCGCCCAAAATAAAAACCATCGAACCGTTGGCAGATTTCATCAATCGCCGTCTCAAGTTCGGCAGATTTCACCCAGCCGCCATCCAGAAAAACTGCCCCTCGGCAATGCGTTCCCAGCTCAACTAGTTTGATCGTTTCGCCAACGGCTGGCCGCTCCCACAACTGATCTGAATGTTTGTCGAGAAGGAACCGAGCCATACAAACGGCTCTACTGTCGTTCAGGATCAATTGCTCCAAAGTGCTGTCGCCGTCACCAATCACAGTTGGAAAACGTTTTTCCGTAATTGCGAAAATCTTTCCTCTCGGTTGGTTTGGGTAGCGATAATAGAAAATGCCGAATTCTTCGCCCGGCAAAAACTCCTGAATCAAGGTGTCAACGTTTGCCTGGTAAAGGTAAGTTT
>DAOMFR010000005.1:0-84743 GCA_035429885.1 Blastocatellia bacterium | reverse complement strand
GGAATTGCCGGATTCGACGCGGTGAACAACGTCAGGCTCCGATGTTTCAGCATCAACCACACAACGTAAATCACAACAGGCGGATAAAAAACAAAGGCAGGCCAGAACTCCCAATTGGTCATTCGTCGCCAGCTTGAAACCAGCAAACGACGACCACGCCAAGTCGAAAGCCGCACCAGCGTTTTGACAACCAGATAAATCAAAACCGCCGCGAGGAATGCTTTCAACAACAAGCCTTGTCCGGCAAACAATGCTGATTCGACCAAGCCTTTACCCAACAACGCTGATAATCCCACCAGCAGCGGAGTCCAGACAATGCACGCAATTGCGAAATAAAGGGCGAATTTCCAGAAACTGGTTCGCAACGCTCCTGCGGCAAAGTACGTGGGCAATCGCGCCCCGGGCAAAAAGCGGCTGATGAATATGACCTTAGCGCCTTGATGCTGAAACCATTCGGAGCCTCGCTGGACAGCACGCTCGTTGACGAACCATTTGACCGGTGGACGCGACAACGCGGCTCTGCCCAGCCAACGCCCCGCCAGGAACAGCAGCAAATCACCCACGTAAATTCCCAGGAAACAGGCGAATGCCGCAAGCGCGAAATCAACTCTGCCTTGTGCAACCATCATTCCGGCAGTAATGCAGGTTAGGTCTTCGGTGATTAAAGTTGCTGCCGCCAACAACAACACAACGACAAATGCGGTCACGCCTATAAATTTGGGGAGATGTTTCGGATCAAAGGCTTGCTGAGAAGCGACAACTCGGACCGGATCAGCCTGCGCTTTGGTCAAAGCCTTTCCAGTTTCAACTCGAGCAGTGAAGTCGTTGAGCAGCGGCGCGAGAAAATTCATTCGGTTGAACACCATGAAATGATCAAAATCCGAAACCACCATCTCGCTTTGCGGAACCAGTCGGTGATGCTCGCGGGCGGCTTCGACCGGAACCAGAAAATCGTGCTGGCCATGAATGATCAGCATCGGTTTGTCGAACCGGCTGAGCAATTCGCGTAATGGTCTCTGATCGGAATCGTAAAAATTGCGGCTGTACGAAACTGAAAAATCTCGCGCGTGCGAAGTCGGCGACAAAGGCAAGCCTTCGCGCAGCAGCCAGAAAAATCCAAGCTGAGCTCCGTGAAGAGCATGGTTCAAATGGTAATCGCCGAGCAATTCCATCTCCTGAACGCCGATTGCCGCCAACAGAGTGATCGAAGCCACGCGTTCTGGTGCAATGTCATGCAAGTTCAGCACAACTCCGCCGCCCATGCTGAAGCCTAGAAAGTGGGCACGTTCAATCTTTAGTTCGTCCAGCAATTCGGTCAGGTAACGAGCGTGAGCGCGAAAGGAGTAATCGGGAATATCTCTCGTTGATGCGCCAAATCCTGGGAGGTCAGGAATAATCAGCCGATGCGACATTTCCAGCATTGGCGCGAGACGACTGAAATCACGCGCTTCGCCTGGGCTTCCATGAATCAAAACAATCGGTAAAGCAGGTTCGTTGGGCTGGCCACGGTCCTGGTAGGCAAAGCGAATCTGCTTGTTCAATGGATGATCGCCGTCAATTGCATTGACCTGCACTGAACGACAAGCTGGACAACTTGCAAGCTCTGGCAAATTCACCGCCGGTGCCCACCATCTCCAAATGTGAGCAGCCAGAACCAACAAGAAGTAAGTCGCCAACAATCGCCATCGCCAACGACGCCACCACAACCACAACTTGCCAGAAAAGTTGTCCATATCCATCGGTGACAATCAGGCATTCGCCTGCCAATATTTCAGTGTGGATGGCGCGATGCCGAAATCTGCCGCAGGCTGAATCCCTTGCATCCGCATCAATACAGAAATCAGCGCGTAATGATGCACTGTGTGACTGAGCAAAAATTGCAGTTCGCGGCGAATCGAAGAGCGACTCCAGACAGATGCATTTCCCACCTGTTCGCCTTCCAACTTAACCAGTAACTCCTTGTCAGGCTCATTGGCTGGCAATAGCTGAAGCTGAGCAATAGCCTCAATGATTTTCGAGCTGGCTCTGAATCGGTTTGTTTCAATCAGCTCATTCCGTTCACGCATATCGTAATTCACCTTTCCCTGCCCGATGCCGCTCAGAAAAGCTCCATAAAAATCCAAGCAATGCCGCAAATGAGCACCGATACCGGCTTGGGTTACTTCCGGTAACACTCGCACATAAAGCTCATCGTCCAGTTGATTAAGCAGGTCCAAGCCTTGCCTGAGTAGATACACGTTACTGCTTGTCATAACTTCCTCAGATGAATTGCCGATGTGTTGCCAACCATCGGAAGAAACCGTTGGTTGACCTCTTCCCACAAAGCTTTCGCCAGAGATTTTCGATCGTCGGCCTGGATCGCTTCTTCACCGAAAACGATCGTAGCATCAAACTTCGATACCATCAGCAATTTCAAGAAATGCGGCAAAAATTCCATATCGCCCCACCAGCCAACAATTGAATGCGCCGGTGGTTCGCTCGACGGAGTGTCGTAACGAATAGCAGCGTAAGAAACCGGATAAGCGGCTCTGGCCGCTGGCTCCAGAAGCGCGGGGCTGAATGGCATTACGCCTTGTCCCATCGTGCTGGTTCCTTCAGGAAACAAAACAACTCCCAAACCTTTAGCCAGAGTTTCATCAATCAAACCAATGACACGCGGAATATCCTGAAAATTCTTACGATCAATGAAAATGGTCCCGATGCCGTTGGCCAACCACCCCATCCCTGGCCAGCCTGAAATTTCGCTTTTGGCGATGAATGTGCATTCCAAATACCCAGCGAGCAGAATGATATCCACATAGCTCAAATGATTGGCAACAAGAAAGAACGGGGGTTGTGGCGGTTGGCCGACGACGCGGACTCGCATGCCAACAATCATCGCCAGTGACCGGGCCCAGCTTACAAAAATAAGTTTGCGATACTTTCTACGTGCGACGCTTTGAGCAGGAAGCAAAGCCTTGCCAATCAACCAAGCCGATTGAATCAGCAACGTGGCCGACAAAAAAGCTACTAAGCGAAATGCTGCGCGAAAAATCTTAAACACGCGGGCCCTCTAAACTCCGAAAAACATACGTTGGGTCTGTCTATCCATTTCGAACAGATCAAACAACACGAAAAAATCTATTGTCTTGAACAAGCGGTCAATTGCCGGGGGGCCGCAAACCTTTGCCCCAATTTTTAAATAAGATCGAAACAGCTTGGGCAGCTTGGCTTCGACGGAAGCCTTTGCCAAAAACCCAGGCGGGTAACATTCAAAATCGGCTTTCGGCGGAACAAAATAGGTTGAATGCAAATACTTTTCACGTTCCAACAAATCCATGGCCAGCTTGCCGTCGTTGGCATCCTGACTGGTTAGCGAACAGCAGCCAAACAAAAACCTTTTGCGGTTGAACGCAATGTACGAAGCCAGCCCCTTCCATAACAAAAACAGCACCTGCGTGTTGCGATAATCTTTAGCAATGCAGGCGCGGCTCAACTCGACGGAATCTTCCAGAACTTCCAATGGCAAATATGACAGATCGAACTCGGTCGCCGAATAAAACCCCGTCGCCGCCGCAGCCATTGCACCCGTTTGCAATCGGTAAGTGCCAACAACTCTTTTCGTTGCGGCTTCAATGACCATCAAATGATGGCAAGCCAGGTCATATTCATCCAAATCGCGCCCGGTTTGAAAAGACGATGCCAGCCCCTCGCCCAACTCCAAATTGAAGACTTCAAAGCGTAGCCGTTGCACCTCGTCCAGTTCCTCGCGACTGCTAGCAAAACGAATCAGGAACTTCCCTTCGCTCATTTCACCGGGCGGCAAGCTATCGCGAAAGCGTGGGTATTCGTTTGTGTCGAGCAAAGGCGCAGTCTCCGCAAACATGAAATCACCTCGTCATTGAGTAGTTTCCAGCCTCAAGCTCCATCCGCGTTCTCCAATTCCTCTCAGCAAAGTATAGCCGTAAGTTGAAAAGCGCCGAAGGCCAAGCTTCGCTTCTTGGGAATAACGATTCAGCATCCATCTGGATTAACAGCTATATGCCCCGCTGAGTTCCAACTATTCCCGAGCGCGATGTCTTGAAAAGAATTCTCTCTGCTGATCCAACCTGGAATAACCGCCAATCGCTTACGGATAAAGTCGTCGGCAGCCGATGCTCGAACAAAAGAGCCAGCGACTGCAATCACAAACAAAAGAAGTTATGAGCACAGCAATGAAAACAACTCACAACCACACTCACGCGCAGAACCGTTTTGCAGTGATTCCTGTCGCGGAGCGATTGAACGCCGATATCACGCGCGCCGGTCGCGGAATCACCATCGCAATTTTGGATTCGGGCTTTTACCCACATCCAGATTTAATTGAGATGCAGAACCGAATCATTGCATTTCACGATGTGACAAACGTAACCGCGCAACTTGATGCCGACCGCCAGCCGCAAAGCTGGGATTGGCATGGAACGCAAACTTCCGTGACCGCGGCGGGGAATGGTTTTTTGTCAGACGGCGCGTATCGCAGCTTGGCTTATGAAGCCAGTCTTGTGCTGGTCAAAGTCAGTGAGCGCGGACGCATCAACGACGAAACGATCATTCGCGGTTTGGAATGGGTCATCGCCAACAAAGATCGCTACAGCATCCGTGTCGTCAGCATGTCCCTGGGCGGCGATGCTGACGTTTCCTATCGAGAAAGCCTGGTTGACGAAATCGCCGAGCGAGCCGTTCGTGAAGGGTTGACGCTGATTGTTGCAGCTGGAAATTCAGGCTGCACAGCCGATCATCGCCCGATTCCGCCCGCAAACTCACCGTCAGTAATTACGGTTGGCGGTTACGACGACGGCAATCAATTGGGCACAAACGAAGTGAATCCGTATTGCTCAAGCTTCGGCCCCACACTGGATGGAATCGTCAAACCTGAAATTGTGGCTCCGGCAATCTGGCTGGCTGCTCCGATTTTGCCTCAAACGGATTCTTACCGCCGAGCCGAAGCTCTTTCAATCATCGCCGCTGCGCCGGATTACCAGCTGCCCAAGCTCGCTCGTGAATACTGGCAAGAAGCCAACTGGCCGCAATCAATGGCCGAAGCTTCGCCGACTGAAATTCGCGACCTGGCAGAAGCCGATTTGCGTGAAACCAAGGTGGTGGCAACGCACTATCAACACGTTGATGGGACATCGTTTGCCGCGCCAATTGTCGCGTCGGTAGTCGCGCAAATGCTGGAAGCGAATCCGAAACTGACTCCGGCGGCGATCAAAAACATCCTGGTTGCCACGGCTGACCGGTCAGCCAATCTGTCCCTGCATCAACAAGGATATGGTGTGTTGAACGCGCGCCGCGCGGTTGAAGAAGCGGCGAATGAAAGTCACATGCACGAAGAATGCGATTTCAACGCCCCACGAATTGAAAATGGCAAGCTCGTGTTCTGGTACCACAACGATTCGGCAAAAAGCGTCGCACTAGCCGGAGATTTCAACGGCTGGAATCCGCAGTCTCTCTTTTTCACCCAACATCAAAGCGGAATGTGGGTACTGAAAATTGGGTTGCTGCCATCTGGCAGCTATGAATACAAGCTGGTCGTTGACGGCAAATGGTTGGACGATCCCAGCAACAGTTTGAAGATCATTGACAACCATGGAGGCTACAACTCCGTGCTGCACGTAACCGCATAACTTCAAAATGGAGGGAATAAAATGGGCAGTTTCAATCCTTTTCTAGTAGACGAGATCGTTACTCAAACTGAAAAAAGCGATGCGTGTTTCGGTTTGATTACAAGTTCGGAAAACCACAGAACCGAACTTCACGGATTTGAAATAACGATGTCCGGCAAGATTGCGTTGCCTGAGTTACATCCACCAAAGGAACCGGAAGTAAGACGAGCAGCATGATGTTACACGCACTAAAACAACATTGGCCCGAATACTTGATGGAAGCCGCCGAGTTGGGAATTTTCATGATTTCTGCTTGCAGCTTCGGCGTGCTGTTGGAATACCCCGGCTCTCCGGTTCGGCAAATGATTGGCGATCCATTCTTGCGTCGAGTGCTGATGGGATTGGCAATGGGATTGACCGCAGTCAGCATTGTTTACTCGCCGCTAGGCAAACGGTCCGGCGCACATTTCAATCCGTCTGTGACATTGACGTTCTGGCGATTGGGCAAGATTGAAAGCTGGGATGCCGTCTTTTACGTTGCGGCGCAGTTTGCCGGAGGAATTCTGGGCGTGATGCTTTCATCGTTGGCATTGAAAAGCACTTTGCGAGCGCCAACGGTGAATTACGTCGCAACCTTGCCAGGCAATTTTGGAGTTGCGATTGCTTTTCTGGCCGAAGCCGGAATCTCGTTCTTACTGATGACCGTTGTACTGAATGTTAGTAACAGAATGAACCTTGCCAGGTACACAGGCTTATTTACTGGCAGTCTGGTTGTTACATACATCAGCCTGGAAGCTCCAATTTCCGGAATGAGCATGAATCCGGCGCGAACCTTCGGGTCGGCAGTTTCGGCTCAAACCTGGAAGGCTCTTTGGATTTATTTCACGGCTCCGCCGCTGGGAATGTTATTAGCGGCTGAGCTTTACACGCGGCTGAAAGGCGTTGGCAATGTGCTGTGCGCCAAGCTGCATCACCATAACAACGAACGTTGCATCTTCCGATGTGACTTCGGCAACTGTTCACAATAACAAGGCAGAGCGCGACTCTGCTTTTCCTTGAGGAGGGAGATAACCATTATGTTCAAACGCACGATTTTTCTGAGCTTGTTTGCTCTGGCCGCTTTTTCTGTTGCCGCCTTGGCGCAAGACCACAAGATGGATAAAGGCACCAAGTTCACGGTTCGCATCGAAAACGTTTCCAGCGCTCAAGGCCAAGTGGCCAAAGACGGAACCAAGTGGCCGTTCGCCTTGTCGCCCGGCCTGTGGGTTTTACATAAACGCGAAGTCCGGTTATTCCGAGAAGGCGTTGTTGCCAACGGTGGTTTGGAAGAACTGGCTGAATCGGGCAACCCCGGCGTTCTGGTCAAAACCCTGGAAGCTCGCGGCCACAACGGAATGGGCGATGTGATGTTGCACGGCGTGTTCAACACACCAGTTGGCGCCAACGGGCCGGCTCCGATTGGGCCCGGTGGCGCATATGAATTCAGCTTTACTGCCGAGCCCGGCATGCGCCTGTCGCTGTTGACCATGTTCGGTCAATCGAACGACTGGTTTTACGGATTGAAGCGTCAGGGAGTTGACCTTTTCAACAATGGCAAACCATTGAGCGGTGATATCACGAACGAATTTATGTTGTTCGATGCAGGGACCGAGAAAGATGAAGAGCCAGGTGTTGGCCCGAATCAAGGTCCGCGTCAGAAAGATCCCAACGCTGGCGAAGCGGAAAACGGCAAAGTGCATCCGGCCAAAACTTCGTCATTCTTCACGCGTAACGGCGAACTGTTCAAGGTGACGATCACGCCGGATGGCGCCATGGCCAAAATGTAAGCTCGCAACCACTACTTGAATTCACCACAGAGCACTGCGGGAATGTTGAAGATCAGGTCTCCCTTCAGCATTCCTGCGGCGCTCTTTCTTTTTAGTGCACCGATTAAAGAAGGAAGAACTATGAAAACCATGCTGAAAAGTTTAATTGCTGCCAGCCTGTTGTTTGCTTTCACAACAGTGGCAATGGCTCAGGTCGCAGAGAAAAAAGTCTTAACACTGGATGGCGCGAAGAAAGTGATTACTGCCGTCAAACAGGAAGCCATGAAATTGAAAGCTCCGGGCGGAGCAATCGCAGTTGTTGACGATGGCGGCAATTTGCTCGCACTGGAACGATTGGACGGAACGTTTGCCGCCGGTTCGCAAATTTCCATCGGCAAAGCCCGCACGGCAGCGTTGTTCAAACGCGAAACAAAAGCCTTTGAAGAAATCATCAATAAAGGCCGCACGGCGATGACTTCATTGCCCGATTCGTTCTTTACCCCGTTGCAAGGCGGAGTTCCGATTGTGCTGGACGGCCAAATCATCGGAGCCGTCGGCGTCAGCGGAGCTGCCAGCGCTGCTCAGGATCAAGAATTAGCTGTTGTTGGCGCGAACGTTTTAACCAATCCCGAAGCTGGCAAAGCGATGGTCAGTTATTTCGAGCGCGCGAAAGTGGATGCCGCTTTTGCCAAAGGCGCTGTGTTGTTCGATGCCAGCGACAAATACATGGTTCATGCCAGTCATCGGGATAAAGCCGGAATGGTCGAAGTTCATGAACAAGACGCCGACATCATTTACGTGCTGGAAGGTTCGGCAACGTTGGTCACTGGCGGCGAAATCATAGGCGGCAACCTCATCGCTCCTGGAGAAATTCGTGGCACCGAAGTCAAAGGCGGCGAAACTCGCACCATCACCAAAGGCGACGTGATTATCGTTCCGGCTGGCACTCCGCACTGGTTTAAGGAAGTTCCGGGACCGCTGAATTATTACGTTGTGAAAGCGCGATAGAACAAAAAAATGTTCCTCATAGAAGACATACGAAGAAAACACGAAGACATAAGAGGGGACTTCCAATTTCTTCGTGAGCCTTCGTGTGCCTTCGTGGGAGAAAAATATTGATGAGGAGGAAGGTATGAACTGTAGGTTTACAAAAACACGATTGGGCGTGCTGGCGGCGCTGGTTGTCGGCGTGCTGGCGACTTGGGCTCACGGACAGGAAGTCGTTCCCACCGCCAAAGCCGATGCGACGATCAATCTGGCGACCGAAGAAGGCGCAAAACTGGTCAAAGGTCAGTGGCGATACAGTGACACCAAAATCATCGAAGTGGATTTCAAATCACCCGGCACAGATAACCAACCGACAGGCGCCGCGAATCGAACTTACGATTACATTCCCAAAGCCGGGCCGGCGGATTTCGATGATTCCAAGTGGGACGCGATTCCGGCTTCGTCGCTAGAAACTCGGCGGTCAACCGGTCGGCTCTGTTTCAACTGGTATCGCATTAAGCTGACAATTCCTGAACGAGTCGGCGATTTCGATCCGACCGGCTCAACCGTCGTGTTTCAAACAGCGCTCGATGATTACGCCGAAGTCTGGGTGGACGGCGAATTGACTCGTTACCTGGGGCAAATGGGTGGTTCGGTGATTGGCGGGTGGAATGCTCCGAACCGCCTTGTCGTCGGTCGCAACGTCAAACCCGGTCAGCAAATTCAATTGGCGATTTTCGGCATCAACGGGCCAATATCGAATCCGCCGACGAACTTCATCTGGGTGCGCGAAGCAAAGCTGGATTTTTATCGTGGATCAAACGCGCCGTTGGCGCTGGTCCCCAGCGAGGTCAATGTACAGGTCGCCAAACACGATCCAGCGATCGAAACCATCGTTGGCGCGAATCCGAAAATCTTTAAACTGGCCGAAGGCTTCAAATTCACTGAAGGGCCGGTTTGGGTTCCCGGCGATCAACAAACCAAAAGCCATTTGCTGTTCAGCGATCCGAACAGCAACGTGATTTGGAAATACACGCCAAATGGAAATGAAGCAGGCAAGCTGGAAGTCTTCAAATCGCAGAGTGGGTACAACGGCGCAGACATCGCTGAATATGGCCAGCCAGGATCGAACGGATTGACGTTGGACAGTCACGGGCAACTGACGATCAACCAGCACGGTAATCGCCGAGTTCTGCTGATTGAAAAATATGGCAGCGAAACCGTGCTGGCCGATAAATTTGAAGGCAAACGCCTAAACAGCCCGAACGATCTGGTTTACAGCTCTGATGGCACTTTGTTTTTCACCGATCCGCCTTTTGGTTTGCCGAAATTCGGCGACGATCCACGCAAAGAGTTGCCATTCAGCGGCGTGTATTCACTTCGCCGTGGCAAGCTGCAATTACTGACCAGAGAGCTTTCAGGGCCAAATGGCATTGCACTATCGCCCGACGAAAAGTATTTGTACGTCGGCAATTGGGATGACAAGAAAAAAGTTGTTATGCGGTATGAGTTAACAGCTGAAGGTTCAGTCAAAAATGGAATGGTGTTTTTTGATATGACTGCCGCGCCGGGCGAAGACGCCATTGACGGCATCAAGGTGGATCAATCTGGCAATCTCTATGTTTCCGGCCCTGGTGGCTTATGGGTGTTGTCGGCGGAAGGAAAGCATCTGGGCACAATCATTACCCCAAAGCATGTTCACAACATGGCTTGGGGCGATGAGGACGGCAAAACGCTTTACCTGTGCGCCCGTAGCGGGCTCTACAAAATGCGGCTGAATGTCGCGGGCGTGCGCCCCAAAGAAATGGCCAAAAACTAAACTTAGCAACTTAGCGCAAGGCCGCAGAGGGTGATAACCTTTTGGGCCTTGCGTCATTACGCGCGCTGAAGACCAATCACTTTTTGGTGACACCAATTCGAATAGTCAGCTCGTTGGAGGTCACAGATTTCATTTTGACCTTGTAATCTCCAGCGGCCAACGCAAAGTTGATTTTGTACGTCAGCCGGATGGAGCCTCCCGATTTGATCAGTTTGATCGCTTGCGTGTTATCGGTTTGCGGCAACACCATCGTTTCCTGAGCGCGTTTCCGAGGATTGGAAATCACCAGCGAAAATGCCGCCAGTCCGACTTCATAAGCACTGTCGGCGTCAGACGCGGTCGAAGGATATTCAATCACCGCTTCAATCACCGCATTCTGACTTTTCGCGTAACTTGTCTGGCGAGAGGAAAGCGTAGCTTTCAAACTGGTCAGGTCGCTTTTCAACTTTGACGCGACAGTTGGAGCCTTGGCTTTTGCAGCATTTCTATACCCATCAAAAGCGGCTCTGCGTTCCCATACTCGTTCGTCCCAATCGTCGCCAATTCGCACAAACAGTTTTTTGGCGACCTCAAACTGCTGAGCCTTGGAAGCCAGTAGCGCCATTTCGTTTAGGCGGTATTTGCTGGTTCCGTATTTGGCTTCGATCTGCTTGTAACCATCCCAGATTTTCTGTCCCCAAATATTGTTGTCACGAAAAAAATCTCCGTGCCCGTCCTGGGCAATGTATCGCGGGCGAACGAACGACACGATCATGTAATAAGTGATGTCGCCTTCCGCGACACCGGCTTTTTCACTGACGGTTTTGATGGAGTTTTCGGCGAACGCTTCCCACTGACCTTTGACGCCATGATTCTGGATCATCAAATCGAAGGCCTTGGTTTGATAAAAGTAGTAGTAATTCGGTTCCAACGCGATGGCTCTGGCAAAGATGTCATTGTATCGAGTCCAGTCATCAAAGGCTCGACCTTGTTCCATCGCCAGTTTGACGAAGTAAAAGTGTGGACAAAGCGAAGGCAGTTTCGCGCTGGGATCTCTTCTGATTTCGCCTTTTGCTTCCTTGCCCAGATTGACGAAAAAGAGTTTCGTGTCGAAATCCAGCGCAATGTTCGCCTGCTTCAATCGTTTCTGATATTCCTTACCGCCAACATCTTTGTCGAACCCGCGCCAGTCACGATCTGAAGTCCGCGCCAGTTTGGCGTATTCCACCCAACTGTTGGCCAAGGCGATGCGCGCCGTCTGAGATTTTGGTGATTCCTTCGTCCACTTTTCCAAACTATCCAAATGAGCTTTCCATTGAGAATCGGTAGCTGAGTTCCCGGAGTTTGGCCAAGCCAGCGACTGGTAAAACACAAAAAGCTTCCACTCAGCACCAGGAAAGCGTTCCTTGCTTTCTCTGGCCTGATCGGCAGTTTTGTCCAAAGTAACGAAGCTTCCCTGCTCGAAGCTTTTCCTAACTTCAGCGACGAATTCTTCCTGAGTTTGTTTGGTTGTAGCGGCAGATTGCGCAAACGCCTGGCTGGCTGAAAGCAACAAAACGACAGAAGCCAATAACATGGCGAAAAAACCGGCGTTAAATCGTGGCTGCATACTTTCTCCTTGTCTGAGTGTGGTTGGGTAAAGCACCGTCTTTTGGGCTGCGCGCGGCAGTATAGCCGATTAGTTTCTTGCTGGCAGCCTCACAAGTAATTGAAATAAAGCCAAAGCATTACGGCAGTTCACGATCGAATGAGAAAATTTCCTGTCAATAACCAAAGCAGGTTGCGTGATTTCGCTCAGCTGAGCAAGCATTGAAAGAGTGCAATGCCGCACTTAACAGCGCACTTTTCCCGGAGTCGATCGAAGCCTTTCACTGAACCGGATTCGATCTAATAAACAAGATTCCCCTGCTTCATTCCAGGCCAAGGGTCATTTGGCCAATTGCAGGAAATGGAAGCAAGGGAATCAAGAAGCCTTGTTTGTGGAAACACTAGACCGGTTCGGCAGTGCCGCTGAACACTTCCTGTTTCATAAGCACAGAAGATTTGACTGGTGCCGCCACCGTCGCGCGGATTTCCAGCCAATGATTGATGACGTCAGCAAACAGCAGTGACATCGCCAGGCATGACCAAATCACGGCCTGCACGATTTCGATGCCCAGCGTTTCCCAACCAGTCACGCCCAAAATAAAACGTACTTCTACGAAGACCAGCGCTACTGCATAACTGCGAATCATCCATTGCCGATGCTGAGTGATCCTCCGCTTGATAGCAAATACGAGAGCGATAAGCGTAGTACCAAACAACATTACAGCATTAATCACGGCCAAAACTGTAAAAGAGCGCGGAAATCCCTGGCGCTCTTCGACGAATTGGATGTACGCGCCAAGCGGCGCAAGGATAAACGCGCCAACGACATACAACCGTCCCAGAATGCGGTGCAGCCCAGCAAACCGTTTACGCAATCGATCAGAGAATTGCAGCGGAGCCAGCAAAATAACAAACGAGCCCGCAATGGCATGCGGCAATAACCACCACTTGAACGGTTCGTAATGTTGCCAAACGGGATGATCTGGTTGAACCACAAAGCGTTCGTTATGAAACAGAACGTAAACCAACATGATGGCAACCACGGAAAAGATTGCATACTTTGCATTGAATCGTGCTTTCATCAAAAAACTCCTCTCTTCTTCTCAAGTTTTCTTTCTGTTACCACGCGAAACTGGCAGCGTATTACGGCAACGGATATTTGTTTGTTGCGCTGAAGTTGAAGATTTTTTCTGGTCACTCCATCTTGGAATTTAGCGGTGGGCCGGTAAGAAAGAGTGCGGCAAACGGAATAAATTTCCAGCAAGTCGGGATTTCCTTTGCGCTCGAAGAACCACTACGAAAACTTTTGAAGGAGAAGGAATGCGACTGAACAACAAAATTGCACTCGTCACCGGCAGCAGCCAGGGCATTGGCCGCGCCATCGCCGTACGATTTGCCCAGGAAGGCGCCGATGTCGTCATCAATTACAACCGCGGCGCGAAAGGCGCGGAAGAAGCATTGGCCGAAATCGAAGCCGCCGGGCGTCGTGGATTAATCGTCCAGGCGGATTTGGGCAAAGTCTCGGACATTCAACGGTTGGTGAACACTGCGGTTGAACATTTCGGGCGGTTGGATGTGCTGGTCAACAACGCAGGACTGGAAACCCATGCGCCGTTTTGGGATGTGACCGAAGATGATTACGACAAAGTACTGAACGTTAATCTGAAAGGCGTCTTTTTCGCGTCGCAGGAATTCGTTCGCCATCTGCGCCAGACCGAACGCCCAGGCAAAATCGTCAACATCAGCTCTGTTCATGAAGAGCTTCCCTTCCCCAACTTCACGGCTTATTGCGCCAGCAAAGGCGGCGTCAAAATGATGACGCGCAATCTGGCTGTCGAGCTTGGCGCGCTGGGCATCAACGTCAACAACATCGCTCCTGGAGCCATCGAAACGCCGATCAACACCAAACTGCTGAACGATCCCGCTAAGCTTGGCGCGTTACTCAGCCAGGTTCCGCTGGGACGATTGGGACAAACCGCTGATGTAGCCAGCGTCGCCGTTTTTCTGGCTTCGGAAGACGCCAATTACGTCACCGGTTCAACGTATTACGTGGATGGCGGACTGACTTGGCATTACGAGGAACAATAATGCGATTGAGCATTTGCCGTTGATGAAATTGACTCAAGCTGGAATGGCTCGTATGGTATGCCGCGCTAAACGAAGTTCAATTCGATCATCACTGGCAAATCCATCACAGGAGACTCTCGAAAATGACAAAACGCTTGTTGGCATCGGCAACATTGGCATTGGCCTCGCTCGCATTCACGGCTTGCGCTCCGGCAGAAAAATCCGCACCGGTCACTGACCCCAAACTGACGGCAGTGGCTTCGCCGTCGGCAACTCCGGCAGTGCCGGAAACCAAGATCGTTCGCCTGGACCCGGCCTTCGACAAATTGGTTCCGGCAAACGCCAAAGTTGAAAAACTGGCTGAAGGTTACATTTGGACCGAAGGCCCAGTCTGGAATAAGAAAGACGGCTATCTGCTGTTTTCCAACATTCCCGGCAACGAAATCATCAAGTGGCAGGAAGGCAAAGGAGCCAGTCAGTTTTTGCATCCGGCTGGGTACAGCGGCAAAGACCCTTTCACGGGTAAAGAACCCGGCACGAACGGATTGACGTATGACGCTCAAGGCAAACTGGTGATGTGCCAGCACGGAGATCGGCGCGTCGCGCGCTTGGAAGCCGATGGCAAAATTATCGCTCTCGCTGCCAATTACAACGGCAAACGGTTCAACAGTCCCAACGATTTGGTTTACCACTCAAACGGCGCTCTGTATTTTACCGATCCTCCGTATGGCCTGCCGAAAGGCGCAGACGATCCTGGACGGGAGATGGATTACTGCGGCGTGTACCGCTTAGACAAAAACGGCAAGATCACATTGCTGACCAAAGAAATCACGCGGCCCAACGGCATCGCGCTGTCTCCAGACGAGAAAAAACTGTATGTCGCATCGTCCGATCCTGACAAAGCCATCTGGATGGTTTACGACGTAAAGCCAGACGGAACGATTGCCAACGGCAAAGTGTTTTTTGACGCAACCGAATGGGCAAAAGCCAAAAAGCCCGGCCTGCCTGACGGCATGAAAGTGGACAGCAGCGGCAACGTGTTTGCCACTGGTCCCGGTGGATTGCACGTGTTTTCGCCAGAAGGAAAACTGCTGGGAACGTTCGACACCGGAGTTCCGACCGCCAACTGCGCGTTTGGTGACGATGGTTCGACGTTGTACATCACCGCCAACACAGCGCTGTTGCGCGTGAAGCTGACCACCAAAGGCAAAGGCTTCTGAAGTTCAATTCTCAACTCACCGCCGCAACACGTTCTGCGGCGGTGAGACCTTTTCTGCTGTCGCGCCAGTCAATCTCTCCTCGCAGCCAATCCAGAACCTTGCAACTCAAAATCTGAAAACATACACTCTCGACGCCTCGTAAACGAACTCGCCCCGTACGATCTTTGTTCCATTTCTCCCCTATCCAAGATTTTCATTCTTTCCGTATAGGAGACCAAGCTATGACAACCAATTCGCCTCTTCGCGTCCTGCAGGGAGTGGCTTTGCTTGCGATTTTGTTTGCGGCGGTTTCGCCAACGTACGCGCAGTTCGACAAACTCAAAAAGAAAATCCCCGGCCTGGGGGGCAGCAGCGAAATAGACAACATCCTGAGCCAAATGGACGGAGCACGCGTGAAGTCGGCGTATGCCCGCATCACATTGAGCCTGGCTGACGATGTCATTCGCCGCCAAGCCTTGCGTAATTCCTCCAAGAAAAGCACGCAAAGCCAGATCGAAAAAGATCAAAAAGAAATCGAGGCGCTTGATCGTTCCATCGCCGAAAAGCGCAAGCTGCTGGCCGAACTTGGCAAGCAAACCAATGGCGGAAAATACGACGAAAAAACTTCGGAGAAAGTAGAAAAGCAGGTTCAAACTGATGAGCAGCAACGCGCCGAAAAACGCGCGATGGTTGATCAGGAAATCGCCGACAAAGAAGCTCGCGAAAAAGAGCTGAGCAAACAGGACAAGGAAAATTACGGCAAGCTGGCCAAGCTGTTGTATGGCGCTGCCAAACAGGAACAGATCGCCATCGAAACCGCGAAAGACGTCAAACCACGCGCTGAATCCGCTGCGGCGAACACCAAAAACAGTCCGGCCAATCTGATTTCGACGCAGCCCAAAAAGCTGAACGACGGAATGAAGGGGCTGGGAGAAATCATTTCCGAAGGTCCGGCGCATCTCGCCACACTGTCATCTGTCGCCAACCATTTGGCCAAGATTGGCGGCGTGGATTTGACCGATCCGAAATTCCAACCGACCGTCGCTACCGACGAAGATCAAATCCCGACCGACTGGTAAACCAAACACGGAACATTCATGCACAAACATCTTGTTACATTGTTCGCCGTCGTTGTCATTGCGCTGACGACGGCGAGCGCCCACGCTCAAACGCTTCCGGAATCTCCAACGCTCGGCGTTCGATATTTCCGGCTGAGTTCCGCAACCGATGCTGAATACAAAGGCGACGCCAAAGCCTTGGCCAGCAGCTTGCGCATCGCACTCGACAACAGCAAAGGTTTTAAACAGATCGTCACGCTGGACGACGAACAGGTCGAACAGCTGACCAAGCTGATCGCCGATTCCAAAAAAGGAGGCTTCAACCGCCAACTTCCCGGAAATCTGGCCGAACCGCCGGACGCGTATGTCTTTCCGGAACTGTTGCGCGCTGGCGCGGTCGAACGCGATATGTTCGCCCGCATCGAAGTCACCTACACCGTGGAACTTGGCGCATCAGCGGTTGATCCGGTGACCCGCGCCATCCTGTTCAGCGACAAAGTGACAATTAGCGAAAAACGCAACAAGACCGATTCGCGCGGCGGGGCGAAAAACGTCTATGAAGATTTGGTGTCAAAAGCCGTGGATCGCCTGTCCGCCAAACTGGCGGCGTTCTTTTTGAAACGTGGTCGCGTGTTGCGCGTGGCCGAAGACAACCAAACCTTGTACATCAATTTGGGAACGCGTCACGGCATCAGAGCCGGCGACCGGTTCACGGTCCACAAAGTCGGACACGAAGGAGCGCAAGCCGTTGGCGATACCGCCGAAGAAGAAGGCTTGGCCGAATTCGATCTGGACGCCAAAGCCACCGTCGAAGTCACGGAAGTCCGCGAGAATGCCGCCAAAGCCAAAATCAATGGCACCGGCAAAGGGGTTCAGAAAGGCGACGCCGTGCGATGGGTCAAACCTCAATGAGAGTTGCAATGAGTCAAACCAAGTTACGTTACCAACCACGTTTGTTGTTTTCGCTGGCGGTTATTTGCCTGCTGGCGGTTGTGGCGAACGCTCAAACGCAACGCCGCACGGTTCGCATCTTCCTGGACGTGCGCGAAACTAATCTGGACAAACCATCCTCTGTCGCGACCAACACGCTGTCTGAGAAGTTGGCCGCGGCAGGATTTCGAGTGACGACCAAAAAGAGCGAAGCGGTGCTGGTGATCGAAGGCACCATCAGTTCGCGCCTGACGCCTGTGACCGACGACGTGAAACGCGAAGGCGGCGCCAACGCCGAAGCGTCGGCTTCATTGCGGTTGCTGGCGGGCAACGATGTCATCGCCACCAGCGTGGAACGCTCTTCCCCCGGCGATTGGGGAGTGCAGGCCGAACGCGTTGGCGAAGATCGCTTGATCGAAGTTGCCGGTCGTTTGGCGGACGAATTGTTCGCAGGCGAGTTTGTCCAGGGAGTTTCCGGCAAAACCGAACCGGTTCCCAACGCAAAGCCGGAATCGAAACCCGCGGCTCCGCGCCCTGCACCGCGCAAAACTTCCGGGCCGAAACGCGGCGTTAGTTTCCTGGAAGTGGTGTCGCTGGTGCAGAATTACGCGCCCGAAGATCGCATTGTCGCGGCGTTGCAAAAGTACGGCATCAAATTTAAACCGCGCGAATCGGCGCTCAGTCAGCTTCGCTCGTTGGGAGCGACTGAAACCGTCATCAACGCGATCAAATCTTCTAACATCGTCTCTTAATTTCGGACTCAGATCGGTTTGCAGATGCATATACGGAAATAAACCTTGGGAATCACAGGGGAAAGAATTGGGAAAAGGCGTTGTCTTTCCCGTGTGCCCTGTGCTCTTCGTGGTTGAAGATTTCCCTACAGGCAAATGAAATCCGATCTAACTCTGGGGCGAAAAGCCCCGGCAAATTCTATGGTCGGAACAACCGTCGGCAATTACCTGATCACTGGCGAATTGGCGCAAGGTGGAATGGGCGCAGTTTATCGAGGCCGCCACCAGGCATTGCCGCGCGAAGTCGTCGTCAAATCCATTCTGCTTTCTTCTTTCCCACCGCAAGCGCAGGAACAGCTCAAAGCCCGATTCGTGCGCGAAGCGTATGTGCAATCGCAACTCGATCATCCAAACATCGTGCGCGTGTATGAATTTTTCACGGCTCCGGAAAATTATTATCTGGTGATGGAATTTGTGAACGGGATGAGCTTGCGTGATCTGGTCCATCGCCAGGGCGCGCTTGCCCCCAACCAGGCCGTGGCATTGTTCAAACAGGCGTTATCGGCGCTCGATTACGCGCACAATTTTAGTTACGTAGACGAAGCGGGCCGTCCGCTCAAAGGCATCATTCACCGCGACATCAAACCAGCGAACTTATTGCTGGATGGTTTGGGGCGTCTGAAGATTACGGATTTTGGCATCGTCAAACTGGCGGGCGAACGCAGCATGACGCGCACAGGGTTCAACCCCGGCACGATTGAGTACATGTCGCCGGAACAGATTCGCGGCCAGGAAGTGGATGCGCGATCAGATTTGTACAGCCTGGGCGTGTCGTTTTATGAAGCCCTGTCCGGACGTTTGCCGTTTCCCTATTCGGAAAGCGGATCGGAATACGAAGTGATGAAAGGCCACACGGAACTGTCGCCGCCACCGTTGTCGCTGTTGGCTCCGCATGTTCCGGCGGCGCTGGCGGATGTCGTCATGCGGTCGTTGGCGAAAGATCCCAACAACCGGTTTGCCTCAGCGGCAGAGTTCCTGGATGCCTTGCTGGAATACGAACGCCCGAACGCATCCAGCAACCAATCCAGTGTCGCGGCGCCGGCCAATCAACTCACGCATTCGATGACGGAGGTGCTGGAATCTCCAACGCAACCTGCGCCGCTGACGACGGAAGTGCTCCCGGCTGGATCAACTCATCCCAACGCCAAACGACAACCTGCCCGGCCCGCGCCAGCACGGCCTGTGGAATTCGATCAGCTTCAAACCAACATCACTCCAAAGCAAATGCCGCCGAAACCACAACGTTCTGGTTCTTCCGGCGTGATTGCTGTTGGCGTTGTGCTGCTTTGCCTGCTTGCTGGAGGTGGTTACTTTTTCTGGTCGCGGAACTCGGCTGTGGTTGAACCGTCCACGACTTCGGCGCCACCCACAACAATCTCGACGCCTGCCGCTCCGCAAGAAGACGAACGCCTGAAACAAATGCGCGATCTGGAACAGCAGGAGCGATACGCCGACGCTATCAGAGTGTACAGCGAATATTTGCAAGCCAATGGTCAGGCAGCGGACGCAGCACAAATTTCCGCTCGTCTGGCAGACCTGAAAAAGCTTCAGGGACTGCTGACGGTGGCCGATCTGGAATTAAGCAAACAGGATTACGCGGCCGCCAAACGGGATTATTCCGAAGCGTTAAAACTGCGCCCGAATTCCAAACGAGCGCAATCCGGTTTGGCGGAGGCGGAAGCCAAGCTCCGGTAACAATCTTCATTCGACCCCAAAATCATGCTCATCCCTAAACAACACAACTGCGTTCGGGTTTTCATTTTGTTCTTCCTGTTGACGCTGGTAGCTTCAGCAGGCGTTTCCGCGTTTAGCCCAAACACTCAATCGGGATTCAAATCCGTCGAAGCTATCTTTCAGGAAAAGTGTGTTGCCTGCCACAATCACACCACACGCAAGGGCGAGTTGAATCTGGAAACTTATGAATCGTTGATGGCGGGCGGCAAACGCGGAGCAGCGGTGCTTCCCGGCAAAAGCGGCGACAGTTTGCTGGTCAAAATGATCGAAGGTTCGGTCAAACCACGCATGCCGCTCGGCGATGAACTCAGCGCAGCCGAAATCAAATTGATCAAAGCCTGGATTGATGCCGGAGCTTCGGGAACAAACGCGGCAGCGGGCCCCGTTGAGCCAACGATTCCGACTCGCACTCTGCCAGACATCAAACCAACAGTTCCCGCCAAAGCTGCGGTAAGCGCGCTCGCGTTCAGTTCGGACAATTCGCTAATCGCCCTGGGACGATATCAGGAAGTCGAATTGCTCAGCGCACGCGACGGCAAACCGGTCGCCAGGCTGACGGGCCACGCCAGTCAAGTTCGCTCCGTGGTGTTTAGCCCCAATCATCAACTATTGGCAGCGGCGGGAGGCAATCCTTCGCAATTTGGTGAAGTCAAACTCTGGGACATCGCTACGAAAAAAGAACTTCGCACGATTCGCGGCCACCGCGACAACATCTTTTCCGTGGCGTTCAGCCTAAACGGAACATTGCTGGCCACATGCAGCTACGACAGGATGATCAAACTGTGGGACGTCGCCACCGGCACCGAAGTCAAAAATCTGAAAGATCACACGGATGCAGTCTTCGCCGTGACGTTCAGCCCGGACGGTAAGTTGTTGGCATCGGCGTCAGCGGATCGCACGGTAAAGATTTGGGATGTGGCAACCGGCGCGCGGCTGTACACGCTCGGCGATGCGCTGGACGCAGTAAACGCAATCGCCTTCCACCCTTCCGGCAAGTTACTGGCGGGCGCAGGAGCCGACCGCATCATTCGCATCTGGGAAATCGGCATGACCGAAGGCCGACAAGTGAAATCGTTGATTGCGCACGAAGACGCCATCAACGCTCTGGCGTTTTCACCCGACGGTAAAACGCTGGTTTCGACTGGCGCGGACAAATTGCTGAAACTGTGGGACGCCGACAAGCTCGAAGAGATTCAGACGTTGGAACGACAACCGGACTGGATTTTTTCGCTTTCGTTCAGCCCTGACGGCAAACGCCTGCTGGTGGGACGATACGACGGTTCAATGGACTTTTACGATCCGCAAACTGGAAAACGAGATAGGAGTTGGGAGATGGGAGTTGGGAGATAGGGGATGGAGTTGGGAGTTAGGAATAGTCTGTCCACGGTCATTCTGCTTACCAACTCCTACCCCCCATCTCCTATCTCCTATCTCCCAACTCCCCCACCTGCCTCTCATTTCTTCAGCATCGGCCTCAGATTCAGATTGCTCATTAACCGATGCAGGTAATTTGCCTGAACGCCAAGCAGCCGCGCCGCTTCGGTAACATTCCCGTCGGCTTGAGCCATCGCTTTTAAGATCAACTGCTTTTTCGTTTCTTTAATCGCTTCGTGGTAATTGGCCATGGAAACATTCGCCGAAGTCGCGTCGGGCTCGGTTTCCAGAATGGCTTCGGGCAAATCTTCGGGGCGAATCAAATCCGTCGAACCAAGCACGACGGCGCGTTCGATGGCGTTTTCCAATTCGCGGACATTGCCCGGCCAATCGTACGCCGTCAGCAACGCGCGCGCTTCGGGCGCAATGCCGCGCACCTGACGTTTGCATTTGTTGGCGTACTTTGTGGCGAAGTAGCTGGCCAGCAAGGGAATATCTTCGCGCCGTTCGCGCAGCGGCGGCAACTTCAGCGAAACAACATTCAGCCGGTAATACAAATCTTGTCGAAAGCCACCGTCTTTAATTGCCGATTCCAAATCGCGGTTGGTGGCGGCAATCAACCGGACATCCACTTTGATCGGACGCGTTCCGCCAACTCGCTCGAATTCTTGCTCCTGCAATACGCGCAGCAATTTGGCTTGCAATAGCGGAGACATCTCGCCGAGCTCATCCAGAAAAATCGTGCCGCCGTCCGCAATTTCAAACTTCCCTTTTTTCTGGGCAATGGCTCCGGTGAACGCCCCTTTTTCGTGACCGAATAATTCGCTTTCCAGCAGAGTTTCGGTCAATGCCGCACAATTGATCGCCACAAACGGTTTGCGCAACCGCGAACTATTTTGGTGAATGGCGCTGGCGGCAAGCTCTTTGCCAGTCCCGCTTTCGCCGCGAATCAACACGGTTGAATCGGTCGGAGCGACTTTGGCAATAAACTGATACACGTCGCGCATGCGTTTGCCTTCGCCAACCATACTCCGTTCGATGTTGATGACTTCGGTCAGTCGCTGGTTTTCATTTTCCAACCATTCCAATTGCCGGACATTTTCCAGCGAGACGGCGGCAATCCCGGCAATGGCTGAAACCAGTTGCAGATGATCTTCATCGAACTTCGACGCGCAGTCGCTAGTGCTCAGATATATCACTCCGAGTTTACGATCCATCATCAGCATTGGCACAGCCAGCAGCGCTCGAGTTTGCGAAATCATCAGGCTCTCGTTTTCGCCGAACACTTCGCTTTCCAGAATGTTGTTACTCAAAATGGCTTCGCCTGCGGTCAACACCTGGCTGATGATGGCGCGACTGATCCGCACAGTGGTTTGCGATCCCGCTTGGCGATCCCAGCCGAAGGTCGAAGCGAAATCATTTGGATTCGATTTGCCATCGGTCAACAAAATCGCCCCGCGTTGCGCGGGCACAACCTCGAAAATCAATTCCAGCAATTGCCGCTGCAATTCATCGAAGCTGCGAATCGAATTGATAGTCTGGCTGATTTTGATCAACGCATTTAAATGTCCAACCAATCTCGTGTTCGACTTCATGCCGGACTGTTTTTCAGGCAGCAACAACAGTAAATCTTCCTGACGAATTCGAATCGTCTCTTGCGACAGGTTTTTCCCGTCGGCCAGTTCTACCTGGCCGGAATCCGTTTCCGGTTCTTTGTCATGCAGCAAAAACAGAAAGTGCGAATTCCCAACGGCAATGCGGTCACCGTGTTCTAATCTGCGCTCTTTGACGGGAAGCCCATTGACAAAAGTTCCATTGAAACTTTCCAGATCGGTCAGAATAAAGTTATCGGCTTCGCGATGAATTCGACAATGCCGGCGCGAAGTCGAAAGGTCGGCCAAGGAAATACGGCTGGACGATTCGCGGCCAAAGATTACCTCTTCATCAGTCAAGTTAAAGATTTTTCCCTTCAATGGCCCAGCAACAACAATCAATTTAGGGTTTGACATAACAATCCTCTTCCTAAGCTATCTACTCAGATAGGCCATATCGAGCCAAGCTATCCATTCAGATAGAATTTTTCCCGGCAGCAGCCCATCAACTTCGGCCTATTGAAACAAACCAGACGCCCAACTCTAATCCAATCAATCAGTTCAGCCAAAAGCGCAACCTTTGCAAGCAACGCGAAAACTCTTGGCACAAAGGTTGATTTAGCTTGTGGCGTCAAGACGATGAAACAAATCATCGCATAGTAGAAGGGTGATGAAGAAGCGAGTTAACGTCAAAATACAAGTTTGTTTCGCATTCGAAGCTGCACTTTCGACCTCTTCAAACAAGGAGCGAATCATGAAAAAGCAGAGTATGAATTTTGCCGCGGCTGCGCTGCGGCAGTAACCAACAAGTTTGATCGAGTTTCCCACTGAAACGTTGAGTCTCTCTTTCGGCAATCTGAAGCCACAACTTCAGATTGCCGCTTTTTTTGTTTCATCGAAAACCATCTGCCTTCCTGCTGAGCTATAATCGGCCGCGAATTCAATCCAACTTTTGATCGAGGTAGATGACTTACCGATGAACCATATTTACGGTTTGTCGCCCGTGCTGGAAGCATTGCGAGCGCGGCGGCGGCCAATCCGAAAACTCCTGATCGCCAGCGGCGCCAATCCGTCACGGCTAAAAGAACTGACTGAAGCCGCCAAACGCGCAGGTGTCAGCATTGAAACCCGCGACCGGCGCGAATTGGACGAACTCACTCGCAACGCCAATCATCAGGGCGTCGTGGCTCTAGCCGCAAATCCCGATAACAAACAAAAACGAAATGCCGGATACGTCGAAGCCGATGAAATTCTGGAAGGCTTGGGCGAACATCCCTTGCTGGTATTGTTGGACGGAATTGAGGACCCGCACAATTTGGGAGCGATCTTGCGATCCTGTGAAGGCGCAGGCGTGGACGGAGTTTTTCTCCCGGAACATCGCGCTGCAGGACTGACCGAAACCGTCGCCAAAACTTCGGCGGGAGCGGTTGAATACGTTCAAATCGCACGCGTCACCAACCTGGTTCGATTGATCGAAGCCCTGAAGGAGCGCAATGTATGGGTAGTCGGCGTTGAAGGCGGAACTGAGACCAGTTACACGGATTTCGACTTCAATGTTCCGCTGGCTTTGGTCATGGGCAGCGAAGGCAAAGGCATCAGACGATTGGTACGCGAAAATTGCGACGCCATCGTTTCAATTCCTATGCACGGTCAACTGAATTCGTTGAACGTCAGCGTAGCGACCGGCATCGTGCTGTTTGAAATCTTGCGGCAAAGAAAGGCCTAGCCTTCAACCGCGGAAAAACAAAATCCGTCCGCAATTTTCACAAGTGAAAATGGTTTCGCCGCGCCGGATGTCGTTGTAAACCTGCGGACGAATGGTCATTCGGCAAGCCAGACATTTGTAATCAACAGCTTCGGAAAGAGCCAACCCGGATTTGATCCTGGACATGCGCTCATAAGTCGAGCGAGTTTCGGAACTGAGCGTTTCAATCAACGGCTGACGCTCGGCTAGAAGTTTTCCGAGCTTCTCTGCGTCGGCTTTGGCCAGAGTCTCGTACTCGGCGACCTGGCGTTCCATCTCTGCTCGTTTTGCTTCGATTTCCGGAGTCCGTTCTTTGACTTGGGCGTCAAGTTTTTCAACCTGCTCCATCAGCTTCAATAATTCGGTTTCCAATGTGCTGATTATTTTTTTGGCTGAATCAATTTCGCGAACAGAAGTGGCATATTCGCGTTCGTTGGTGGCTTTCATCTGATCGCTTTTGAATTTTTCCAGTTTCTGCTGCTCGGCCTCAAGCTCTTCTTCCAGACTGCGTTTTTGCGAAAGCGCCGTGTCTAATTGTTGTTTGAGGTCTAGAAACTCCTTGTTTTCAGCAGCAAATTGACTCTCCAGAGCTTCTCGCCTGATGGGCAGTGCTTCTGTTTCAGCTTTTATACGTTTAATTTCGACATCCACATCCTGGAGCGAAATGAGTTGACTCAATTCCGGATTCAAATAGGCCTCCTTGAAAAACCGCTTTGCAAAAATTTTGTGATGAATGGTATGAAAAGCGGGCGCATCATCCCATAAGCTCACGCTTTGGTGCAACATAACGAAATATATGAACAATAACTACCCAAATTCAACAACTCTGTTCCAACGTGCTCAGCAAGTCATTCCCGGCGGAGTCAACAGTCCAGTTCGCGCGTTTCGCGGCGTGGGCGGCACTCCGTTATTTATCAAATCCGCCAAAGGCGCAGTGATCACCGACGCCGACGGACGAAGCTACATTGACTACGTCGGCTCCTGGGGGCCAATGATTTTGGGCCACGCCCACGATGAAGTCATCGCGGCAATCCAACAGGCCGCAACCCGTGGAACCAGTTACGGCGCGCCAACAGAACTTGAGATCGAGTTGGCCGAAGCCGTCATCGAAGCCTTCCCTTCGATTGAAAAGCTACGGCTGACTTCCAGTGGGACCGAAGCCACAATGTCGGCGCTTCGGGTTGCTCGCGGATTCACCGGTCGCCCCAAGATCGTCAAATTCGAAGGGTGCTATCACGGACACGGCGACAGCTTGCTGGTGCGCGCAGGTTCCGGAGTCGCGACGCTCGGCCTTCCGGATTCGCCGGGAGTGCTGGCAGAAGTCGCCCACAACACGATTACAGTTCCCTTCAATGACGCAGTGGCTTTGGAACAAGTCTTCGAACAGATTGGTGATCAAATTGCCGCCGTCATCATCGAACCGGTCGTCGGCAACATGGGCTGCGTGCCGCCTGTAGAAAATTATCTGCAATCGGTTCGCAGTATCACCCAAAAACATGGAGCAGTTTTGATCTTCGATGAAGTGATGACTGGTTTCCGTGTCAGTTTTGGCGGAGCACAACAGATTTACGGCATCAAACCAGATATGACCTGCCTGGGCAAAATCATTGGAGGCGGCTTGCCAGTCGGAGCATTCGGAGGACGGCGAGAAATCATGGATGTGGTGGCTCCGGTCGGTCCGGTTTATCAAGCGGGCACGTTGTCCGGCAATCCTCTGGCAGTGACCGCGGGATTAACAACGCTTCGACTACTCAAGTCGCTAAATCCATATCCCCAACTTCAACGCGCAACCGCCAAATTGGTTGCTGGAATGGCTGAAGCGGTAAAAGAAGCCGGACAAGCGACAATCAGCAACCAAGTTGGTTCGATGTTTACCTGCTTTTTCACCTCAGAGCCTGTTGTTGACTGGACAACAGCCAGCCGAAGCAATCGCGAAACGTTCTCACGATTTTTTCATGCGATGCTTGGCCAGGGAGTTTATCTTGCGCCCTCACAGTTTGAGGCCGGATTCGTCTCCATTGCTCATACCGATGAACTTCTTGACCAGACAATTTCCGCGGCCAGAAATGCCCTGGCACAAATTTGAAATGTTTCAACCAACTACGTCGTCTGATTGGAGTAAGAAGATGTTGCTTGAATCACAAAAATTGTTACTGTTTTCCTGCGTAGTTACTTTCGGATTTTTCATGCATTGCTTTTCAATTATTGCAACAGCGAAAGCGTCCCGACTTCAGTCAAGTAATGCGCACGAGAGGGAGCGGGATCGCACGTATGCTCGACAACAATTCACGAAAAACTTCCGCGACCTACAAGAAACAAGCCAAAGCCTTCTGAAGGAGCATGAAAATAAGCGTCTCACTTCGGAACGCCTAACCAAAGATGTTCGATCTATCAACAAATCGGCCAAAACGTTAAGATCTCTGATGGCTTTGGGGAATTTAGCAGTCCCGATGAAGATTGATAAAGAGATCAAAACCCCTCAGCAATTCGATAAATCCATCCGTCGCCTTGCCAAACATATTTACGATTTTGCTCACAACCCAATCCACCAGAGCAGCAAAGTGTTTAATACGGATCAGGCCCAACAAGCCCAAACCGACTTACTGGCGATCATTGACCTTTCAAAAGCACTTGAGGAAAAGGCAAAGGGATACGCGCTGCTCCCGGAGTCGCCCTGATCTCATCGGAATTTTATTACAGCTACACACTCAAAAATTAACCAAGATTGTATTCTTGGTCGAACAATGCCTTTGAAAATCGAGGACTATTCCTTCTCCAAAAAGTCCATACAACGAGGGCTTTAGAATCTGACCGAGCAGCTAGCTATTGGAATAACTACTTTGGAATCAGTCACATCCTACACCAATGTCGTCTCTCACTTACCGCAATGCGGGCGACTTTCTCAGGACACAATTAAATGTCCTGTTTGCAGCTTAAAAATTAGAAATACGTATTGACGACTAACAACGACCTGCATACACTCATTTCGTCGGGTCGAACTTCTACCGACAAGTCCTTAAAACATTATCAATAACTTTAGGAAGTACTATTTAGCTGTTATTTTAGTCTGTCCTGAGTAGTCATGCCGTTGCTTACAGCTAAATGAGTTGATCTGAAAATACCACTTTGTACTTCGCATATTAGCTAGATCCTTGAAAAGGAGACTAAACGTTGAGTCTCAATTGCACTATTAAGAATAACTGGCGTTATTGCCAATTTGCGTGCGGGGCTGTCACTTACCCAAGCAACCTTTTTCCTCACGAATTACCACGTCTCACCCCGTAGCTACCAGCGTTCCGACCGCTCACTCTATGCTCACTTACTTCCTGGCAGTGCTGACCTGTTCAGGCGCATTGCTATCAACCCCCTATCTCAACGGCTTCGCACGCATTACTAAGTTTCAGGTCGAAACTATACTATTTTGATTTCACGCAATGATATTTTCGAATTTTCCCCACCGTCGTGCCAGCAGGGTAGTGTGGGGTGGCTCGACGGCGATTACGGATGAGGTGGGCTAGCAGGGGAGCAAACCTCATCCGCTTTTTATTTTCGCCAAGGCTACTTCTCCAAATAATCGAACAAGATATTGGACATCACCTTAACACCAATCACTAAACTATCTTCATCAATGTCAAACTCTGGAGTGTGAATCATAGCGGTAATTCCTTTTGTTTTATTTCCTACACCAAGAAAATAAAAGAATCCGGGAATGACTTTCTGATAAGCCGAAAAATCTTCAGCACCCATTTGTGGTTTTGGATAAACGACTCCTTTATCCCCGAGTACCCTTTTCAAAATTGGCAACGTAGCTTCAACCAATGACGGGGCGTTATACGTAACCGCGTTGTTATTGCCAAATTCGATTGCATAACTGGCTCCATAAGCGGACGTTACTCCAGCCAACGTTTGCTTCATCATTTGAATCGCGTTCGCGCGAACCTCTTCATTGAGGGTGCGCATCGTCCCATCAAGCCGCACTTCGTCTGCAATGATGTTAAAGCGATTACCACCGTGAATGCTGCCAATGGTAATAACTAACGGTTCCTGAGTATTGATGCGACGGCTTCGGATGGTTTGCAGTGCTGAGATACAGTCGGCGGCGACAACAACCGCGTCAACACCATCATGTGGATACGCTCCGTGAACTTTTTTACCGCGAATCGTGATGGAAAATCGATCCGATGAAGCCATAGCTGGCCCCGAATTGACTCCAATCTGCCCAACTTCAATATTTGGCATGACATGTAAACCGAAGATCGCAGACGGACGAGGATTTTCCAGGCAGCCTTCTTCAATCATCAACGGAGCACCGCCTCGCTCACCCGGAGGCGCACCTTCTTCAGCCGGCTGAAAGATAAATTTGACTGTGCCGCGAATTTGATCGCGCATCTTGCTGAGGATTTCAGCTACACCGAGCTCTATGGTCACATGAGCGTCATGGCCACAAGCGTGCTTTACACCGTCATTTTTCGACTTATAAGGAACGTTGATTGTTTCTTGAATTGGCAACGCATCCATATCCGCCCGAACAGCAACAACCTTTCCGGGCAACTTCCCTTTCAGTAACGCAACAATGCCGTGTTTGCCCACGCCGGTCCTTACGTCGTCTAAGCCAAGCGCTCGTAATTTTTCAGCGACGACGCGGGCAGTTCGTTCTTCACGATTGGAAAGTTCCGGGTTGACGTGAAAATCTCGCCGTTGCTCGACTAACTTCAAACGCATACCTTCCGCCATTCGTGTAATTTCCTGCTCCCGGCTGTCAACGGCAGCAAGACTTTTCCCTTGCCAACTGCTCAAAGTGAAAACACTGCCCGCGACAGACAACATGGCGAACAAAACTAAAACCGGCTTCAAATTCATAGAACGCCTCCGATAATTTTATTTGAGTGTTTAGATTGTACGCTTTCCCCTCAAGCAAAGTTAAAAGGCCGGAGCGCACTTACTGTCTGCCAGCTTGCGCTCCGGCTGGCCGCAATTCCATTCACCATGAATAGTGAGAACAGCAGGTAAAGAGTTCTCAATAGAATTGAGAGGCTCGGCGCAGTCACCGCGATGTGAAGCCTTGGAGCGCAGAGCTTGCCGATGTCATTCACTCGTTGGATGATGTCAAATGTTCCCTGATTGTCTTTTGGAAACACCCTTTGCCGTCGAGGTTATTACTGGGACTCCGAAACCTTAATAACGGCACCGATCGAATTTCAATTCATCTTGTGGGCTACTCATTGATTTCTCCTCGATTGGTGACCAAGTTTCGCCAAGCCTTTGGCGGCATTCCTATCAGGCGATGAAAAATACGGGAAAAATGGCTTTGATCGGCAAAGCCCAAGTGCAACGCAATTTCTGCCATTGGTGTTTCCGGTTGCCGCAACATTTCACAGGCAGTTTCAACACGAAGTTGCTGCACGAATTCGCTGACAGTGGTGCGGTGAAATCGGCGGAAGATTGTGGCCAAATGCACTGGGTGAACGCCTGCTTCGGCGGCCAACTCAGTCATCGTCAGTTTTCCAGTGAACTCATCGCGGATTCTGGTTTCCACACGCCGCAGCCAAAACGGTTTTTGTTGTTCAACCGGCTCAGGGCGGCGCGCCAACGCAGCCAGCAATTCCAGCAGCAAGCCTTCCATTGCCAATTCGCTGCCTTCATCTGCCGCGCCGAATTCGCGATAAAGCCGCATCATCAGCCAGCCAGCTTCGGCCTGAGGCAAGACAAAAGGGTCGGAAACAATCGCGGCATAATCCCGCAATCGTTCCAACCAATCCGCTGAAATTTCTGTGTTGAAAAAATGACATCCGCGCTGGCCAACTGCGTCCTGATGCTGAAGCGCCGCAGGATGCCACATCAACGTCATCGGTTTGTGCGTCACCGTCTGCCTGCTATACCACTCTTCATAATCGCCTTTGAGAAAAAACGAAAAGAAGCCAAATTCATGCGAATGCTGTGGCAAGGCGCGCGGCCGTGGATGCTTCACTTCCGACATCACCACTCCGTTAAGTTGCCGTCGCCGCATGATGCTGCCGTAATACTCCCCGGCATGGAGTTGTTTGTTTTGCTGACCGCTCATCGTTTATTCCTTTCGCGATTCATCGTGGTAATTCGGTCCAAAAGCCTGTGTTTGTTCAAGACGCTTCAGTGCCAATTGATTACCGTAATTGTGGCGGGAATAGTTCCCGATCGAATTCACATTCACTAGAAGGAGAAATCGTCATGAGTAACGCAATCAAGCCTGTAAAGTTCTTCGCGCTCGCTGGCATCGCTGTAATATGTCTCTTGTATTTCATCTCATCGCCTGAGCCTGCGGCGAACGCTCAATCAAAATCATCTTCCTCAGCTGCCGAAAAACCTGTTGCCGTCTTTGAAGGACAGGACACTTTGCTGCGGCCTGAAGGGTATCGGGAATGGGTGTTCGTCGGCAGTTCAACCGGCCTGAATTATTCGCCGAATCCTGCACCTTCCAGCTCCACCAGCGGAACAGATTTCAAAAACGTTTATATCAACCCGTCGTCTTACCGCGAATTTGTCAAAACCGGCACCTTCCCCGAAGGAACCGTGATGATTCTGGAAATCGCCCAAGCCGCAAACAAGAACGAACCAGGCTTGCAAGGGACGTTTGCCAGTAAATATGTCGCGCTGGAAGCTTCGGTCAAAGACAGTCAACGTTTCGCAGGCGGTTGGGCTTATTTCGGCTTCACCGACCAAGAGGGAAAATTGAAGGACAAAGCCAAACCGTTCCCGGATTCCGCTTGTCTATCGTGTCATCAGCAAAAAGCCGCGACGGATCGCGTGTTCACCCAGTTCTATCCGGTGCTCAACGCCGCTCGCGCCAAATAGTCTGTTTCGTAGTCTCGGTTTCCGATGGAAGCCGAGACTACGAAACGGATTCGGTTAAAAGAGCAACGACACTCGTCAACAGCAGGGTTAAGACGCCCAGTGCGTGCCAATCAGTTCAGTGTTTTGACGAGTGATTTCTATGGGGCTTGTCAGTTTATTCTTTGCGCGTTCGTGTTTTTTGTTGAAGCATCAATCCCAAAATGCTCAGCCCAACAATCAGCGCCAGCCCAAGCATTCCCAGAATCCGATCCAGCCACTTTACGCCCGTCCATTGCAGGTAATGGATTTTGTAGAGCAGGTCTATCCGATTTGTGTCTTTGCCCGTTTGCTGCAAACTCAGCCGATTCCAGTTCAAGGCGACTTGAACATTCGTGGTCGTCGTCGCAGTTGCGGCTTCAATCTTTGCAATCTGACCGTATCGTTCGGGATTTACCGAAAAAGCATCTAGCAAAAGCCGTTTGATTTCGTCTTCGGTTGGTTTGGATTTGACCGACAGAGTTGCCGGGTCAAGATGCTGCCAGCCTTGCGAAGTGCGTACGAGCAGATGATTGCCCAAAATAGTCTTGAAGCATCGAAATTCCAGCCACGAAGCATTCGGCGTCACAGCGATCTTTTCACCGTCCATCGGATAGGTTTTTGGTTGCAGCAATTCGTACGCGCCTTCGTAGCCCGGCTTGACGAAAAAGACGAAGCCGGTGACTGCCCACCCAAACAGCGGCAATAGCATCACCAGCCCAATGACTCGATGTAGCTTGCGAGTTTTGACCATTAGCGTTTCTTGGCTCCCGCTAGTTTGTTTTCAGGCTTTCAACAAAAGTTACGATTTCATGTGTGGACAGCCGCATTCCGACGATGACTGCAATTTGTTTATTGACGGCGACCACTGGATAAGCGACGCCTTCCTGCGGACTGCTTCGGCGTAGCAAGCCTTTTTGCGGATCGAGCACGCCCCACACGCTGAAGGTTTTATCAGAAGAGTCATCCCACGCGGCAAAGATTTTGCCATCCGGCAGGTTAGCCGTATACACGTGCTTGCCGATCCTCTGTTGCGGATCAAGCAATTGCCGTGGAGCAAATGAAGCTCCGTTGTCGGTCGAAGTCGCGTAATACAAACCGGGACGCGAACCGCCGCCCAGAAACCAGACCGCAGTCAGACCACCTGTCGAATCAAAACTGAAGCTTGGCCCGGCCACCGGACAGCCTGCGATTTCCCATTTGTCTTCACTGGCCAGAGTCGTCTTAAAATTTTTTCCGCCGTCCTGCGAGCGTGCAACAACAGTGTCGCGGTACATCGGCCCGGTGCGCGGCACGGTGCGATACGAAAGATAAAGATTGCCCTCCGCATCAATTTGCAGATTCGTGCGGCAGCATTCGCACACATCCACCAGCACGCGATGATCCGGCAAGAAAGTTTTGCCGTGATCTGTCGAAGCCGTCATCCAGATTTCCGCGCCGCGATCTTCTTTGCGCTTGTTGCGCTCATCAATCCAGGCGACGTAAATCTTGCCGTTGCGGTCAACCGTCAACGATTGAAAGGCGTGGCCAGTGGGCATTCCGCCCGAATCCGAATTGAGTGTCAATGCTTTGGAAAAGGTCTTGCCGCCATTGGTCGAACGCGCAAAACGAATGTCACCTTTCCAGCGTTCACGTTCGCTGGCCCAGCAAACATACACATCGCCGTTCGCCGCAACGGCCACTTTCGGCGGGTTTTCGTTGCGAACGGCGCCATCGCCTTCGCGGTCGTTGACGCGCACTGGCGCAGAGAAATTCACGCCATCGGATGAATGCCGCAACATCACATTGCTCTGACTTCCGGTGCGTTGCACATACACCAGGTAAAACCTGCCGCGCGCGTCCGTCACAATATACGGATTGAACGATCCATCCGTATTGGTAGCGGCAGGCATTGCGCCGTGTTGATGCGTTTGCGCCAGCACAGGCAATGCCAGCAGGAGCCAAAGAAGAAGTAGCTTTTTCATAATGATTTCACATCCCACTGGGAAAGAGTCTGGTCAGTACCGCGACCGGTAGGGAGCGGCCCTTGCGAGAAGCACGCTCCCTACCGGTCGCGGTACTGACTCTCAAGCGATCGAACCTGATCTAAAACACAAGGCGCAACGCAAATTGGAAGCTGCGCGAATCGGCTACGCCCGTCATTTGCCCAAAGGTTGCCGACGGGCTGGCGGGATAAGTCCCCGTGCCGAAAACCCCGTTCAGGCTCACTCCATTGACGTGGTTCGTCAGATTGAAGCCTTCGGCCAGCGCCTCAAGTTTGAGATTTTCGCCGAGATAAAATGTTCGGCTCAGGCGCGCGCTCAGATTCAGATAATTGAATCCCTTGCCGAAGTTACGGCTGATGAACACGCCATTGATTGTCGGACGAGCAGCCGTCCCCTGAATCGTGTTGGAACCGGTAGTGATGTTGAAAGGGAGTGCTGAGTAATACTGCATCATCGCTGACAACTTGAATCCATTCGTCAGCTTTTGCATCAACGAATTCCCCCGTTCCAGTCTGGTGTGCAGCGAACCATCCAGCACGAACCGGTGCCGTTGATCATCATCGGAGCGGGCATAATCCTGCCAGATGTTGAAAGGATTCAGCGGTGAGCTAAAGAAAAACTCGCCCACATTATTCAGCGCCTTTGAATAAGTGTACGAAAGCCGGAAATCGCTCCACGTTGAAGGCCGCTGCACAAACGAAAGATGAAGTCCGTCATATCGTGAATCAGCGTTGGGCGAATACTGGCTGTTATTCGCGTAATTCGGATTTGGACGGCACCCATTATTCGATCCCGATGCAACACAAGTCGGCACGTTCTGGTTGATCGAGACAATCAGATGAAGCCCGCGAACGTGCTGGTAACCGATGGAAACCGCTGCTTTCTTGCCAATCTGTTGCTCAATTTCCAGGTTGGCCTGCGTCGAATAGGCGTTTTGCATATTCGGATTCATGGTCGTGAAGTTGAACAACACTCCGGCGGGAATCGTCAATGTGCTCAGGATATTCGGGAAGACCGGCGCGCCGGACTGCGTGGGCGAAAGGCTGATGCTGATCTGGCTGAGCGCGCTGACGTTCGCGGTGTTCCCGGCAGAAAGCAGTGCGTTAGCCAATGCGCGCAACGGAACCCGGTCATAATACAGCCCGTATCCAGCCCGAACGACGGTGGTTCGACGGCCAAATGGCGTCCAGGCAATGCCGAGGCGCGGCGAAACGTTGTTGGTGTCCGTGTTGATCGTTTTCAAGTATTGCAGGTCATACCGCAGCCCGGCATTGATGGTCAGGTTTCGCGATAGATGCCATTCATCTTGCAGGTAAACGCCAACATTCGCATTTCCCTGGCTGACGACACTGTTGGCAAAGGTCTGCGTAAAGCCAGCGTTGTTATAGGTTCCGCTCAGAAAATTGGCGAGTGAAGAAAATGAATAACTGCCGCGAAACGAGCGCGGATAGGTGATGGTGTCGTCGTTGTACAGGAACGTCGCGCCTAAACGGATGGCGTGCGCACTCGCAACAAACGAGACATTGTCCACGACTTCATAGAGCCGATTTTTACGACCAGTCGGCGATCCGGAAAGCGTCCCAAAACTTGCCACGCCAGAGATTGAAACCGCAGGCCCTGCCGGATCAGACGGCGGCGCTTCCAAATTGCTGCTGGTGAATTGGCCTCTGGTTTCATTGACGAACTTGCGGCCAATCGTGGCGACGTTGGAAACCGCGATGCTATGGTCGTGGTCGAATAAATTGGCTGACGCGCTGGGCGCGCTCAGTCCGCCTGCGCCTCTGGAATTGCGACTGTCTACGCCATAAAAGCTATAGCGAACCGCAAGCTGGTCATTCGTTGTCAGTTGGTGATCCACCTTGCCAAAATAATTCTGGGTATGCACCGGATTGGGATAGACACCCGTTGAAATCAGTTGTCCGGGATACTTGATTGCCAGCAGCCGGGCGTTGATCGAGGCGACATTGGCAGCAGGAATTGTCGTCAGACCGGATTGATTTAACTCTCTACGCTCAAAATTGGCGAAATAGAAAGTCCGATCTTTCCGCAGTGGTCCGCCCACACTGGCTCCGTACTGTGCCTGCGTCATCGGCAACGTGTCGCGCAAAATGGGATTGGCGGCGTTGAAGTTCTTATTCTTCAGATAGCCGTACAAATTGCCGTGCAAAGAATTGGTGCCGCTTTTGGTTGCGACATTGATATAGCCACCCAGGGCGCGCCCGAACTCCGCCTGTCCGCCTGAAGTAACCACTTGAAATTCGTTGATGACATCAATGCCGAAAGCCGCCGCCGTCAATCCGGCAGCGTCATCGTTATTGGAAAGTCCGTCAACAATGAAACTGTTAGAAAGGTTGCGCTGACTGCTAATGGAAATTCCCTGCCCCGGCACGGCAGCAGTTTCAGCAAACAACTGCGTTGAGGCGGTGTTGGTAGGAGAAACGCCCGGCACAACCAGCGCCAGATCAAGAAAGTTGCGCCCATTCAACGGCAAATTCTCAATCTCGGCGCGTTGAACCGTGCCTGCGATTTGCGTTCGCGCGGCTTCGAGCAATCCCGCTTCACTGGAAACCTGGACGGTGCTGCTGGTCTTTGCCACATCCATAGACAGCAACACGTTGAATGCAGAACCGACAGTTAGGGTTAATGCGGTCTTTCTGTCTGCGAAGCCCGATTGATTGACAGTGATTTCGTATTTTCCAAGCCGAAGATTGGCAAAGCGAAACCGCCCTTCGGTATCTGTTGTAATTCGACTCAGTGAATTGGTTTCCAGGTGAATCGCTGTAACCTGCGCATTCTGAATGACCGCGCCGGTTGGGTCTACGACGCGCCCGCTGAGCGTTGCGGTGGCAATGGATTGTTGAGCCAAAGCGGACACGGACATTCCGGCCAACACGGTTAACGCCATAAACAAAACTGCTCGCCAAACGACACGTTTGCGAATGGGTAACATATTTTTTTCTCTCCTGGGGACGGTGTGCCTGCGCGCAAGGGGTTTGCGCGTGACGATGTGCCAGCTAGTTGCGACAGAACGCATGGCAATGCGACAGGCTCAAAAGGCCCGAAGTTCATTGTCGAAAGCGTTGAAATTCAAAATAACTGGCTTGGCGAAATGGGATGAGTTCAGGAGAAGCGCGGAGGCGCGCGCGGAGATTTCGGAGTAAACCGTAGGGAATCGTAGAGGCTGGGAGGGGTGAACTGAATCGGCTGGCGTACAGATTCGTTCGCCAAATTGTGCGAAAGCACTCGCACGGTTTGGCGCGACAGCGTTTTGACGCTCGATGGTGGCGTCGCAGGACAAGGGCAAGCGGTTTCCAGTTCCGCGGTTCCGATTTCGCGGATACCGCCGTGGTCCTGGCCTTCGACCCAGAGCTTTTTCGCGGCGCAGCAACAATGCCCTTCGGCCACGCAACATTCCATCGAACAGACGTCCGTTTGCTCCACCACCAACGCGATGGGAACAACCGACCAACTCATCAAAAAGATCAACAACGCCCCAGCGGCGTTGAGGTTGATCTTTCGGAGTGCTGTTTGGAAATTTGTAAAGCTCATGAATTTGACGGGCGCAGCATACGCCGCTGCGCCCTGTTCTCAAAATCGCTTGGACTTAGCGAGCAATTTTTGTCCAAACTCCGCCGGCTTTGGCGCTCTTGGTGATGGCTTCGACCACGCAGTTGGATTCGTGCCCATCCGCGAAGGTCGGGAAATCCACTTTGTCCGCGTCGGCGGTCATCGAACGACCTTCGGAAATGAAGCTGTACACATTGCGCAACAAATTGCGGAACGCATCGGCCCAGGCTTCGCCGTGTCCGCCGGGCAACGCGGCGTAATGCGCGATGGACGGATCGAGCAATCCCGGATCTTTCAGCATCCAGGCATTCGGTTCGTTGCGTTTGCCGATCCACAGTTCGTTCGGGCGTTCCTGTTTCCAGGCCAATGCGGCTTTGCCGCCGTCCACTTCGATTTCCAGGCCGTTTTTGTGACCGGCGCTGACCTGCGAAACCGAAAACGAACCTTTCATTCCGTTTTCAAAGCGCAACAGGACGCTGGCGAAATCTTCCGTGTCCACCGGATATTCGTCGAACTCTTCGTTGCCGGAACTTTGCGCGAAGGCTTCGCGCGTGCCTTTTGGTTTTTGCCGGGTCGGAAAGACCGTGGTGTATTCGGCCAGGACTTCGGCAATGCGCGAACCGGTGATGTATCCCGCCAGATCGCACCAATGTGAGCCGATGTCGGCGACGCAGCGCGATTCGCCGCCTTCTTTTTCCAAGCGCCAGTTGTAATCGTTCGGGTACAGCAACCAGTCCTGGATGTAATAGCCGTGAACCCAATGCGTTTTGCCGATGTCGCCGCGATTGATCATCACGCGCGCCTGTTGCATCAGCGGGTTGTAGCGGTAATTGAATGTCACGGCGTGCACGATGCCTTTGGCTTTCGCCGCTTCGAGCATGGTTTTGGCATCGGCGGAATTCAGCGCCAGCGGTTTGTCGGCGATGACGTGTTTGCCACGTTCGATGGCGGCCATCGTGACGGGCAAATGCAGGTCATTCGGCGTGCAGTTGTGAATGACTTCAATTTCCGGGTCGTCCAGCAACGCTTCGTAACTGCCGTACGCTTTCGGAATGTTCAACTTCGCGGCTTTGGCTTCGGCGGAAGCCTGATTGCTGCCAGCAACGGCAACGACGTCCACGAATCCCAGCCGGCGAGCGGCTTCAATGTGGTGCGGGCCAACAAACCCCGCGCCGATCAATGCAGTCTTGACGGTACGCATGTCAGTGCAATTCTCCCTTGCAGAATGTTCAGAACAGATTTTCGGATGTGATTTTTGCTTCTTGGAAAAGCGGGCGTATCTTCATCGCTGACGTCAGGAGTGTCAAGAAGTGCGGCTGTCTGATTTACGTAGGGCAGATTTTCCAATCTGCCCTGACTTGGCTATTCAGCGGACTTGTTTGTCAGAAAATCTTCTCTGATGAATGCATGGACAGGTTGGAAAACCTGTCCTACGTTACCGACCTTCGCCGACTCTCAGCGCAACCAGGCGGCTTTCTTTCTGATTCGGTTGAATGATGCGCAACACCAACGCGGTTCCGTCGCGCAGATTGGCCGTAGCCTTTTGAAATTCTTCCAGGTTGTGAACAGGCTGGCGATTGACCTCGATGATGACGTAACCCGGCAGCCAACGCATTTCCGCCGCTGGGCCGAGCGGGTCAATATCGGAAATCACCACGCCGCTTTTAACCTGAGAGACTTCTCCGCTATTGCCGTTGGCGGACTGCAAAGATTCAGGCGACATTTCTTTCACTGCAAAACCGAGCGGCAGATTGGTCTTTTGAATGGTCTGGTTGCCTTGGCGAGAATCCAATTGACGATCATCGGGAGGGCGGCGGTCCAACTTAGCCCGTAACGTCATGGGTTGGCCACCGCGAACCAGCGCGATTTCAACTTCCTGAGCCGGTTGTGCGTTGGCAACAGCAGAATAAAAATCATCCGAATTTCGCAACGGTTGTTTGTCGAAATGAGTCAGAACGTCGTAGGTCTGAATCCCTGCTTTGGCCGCTGGCCGGTCAGGAGAAACAAAGCCGACTAGAACGCCTTCCAGCCCTCCAATCCCCAATCCTTCGCGGAATTCCGGCGTCAGGTTTTCGGGCATCAACCCCAAATAGCCGCGTTCGACCACGCCGACGGTTTGCAACTGTTCGACAACGCGCTTTACCACATTGCTGGGAACAGCGAAGCTGATGCCTCGGCTGTCCACGCGAATGACGGTGTTGACGCCGATGACTTCCCCAGCTTTGTTCAGCAGCGGGCCGCCGGAATTGCCTCGATTGATCGCGGCGTCAGTTTGAATGAAGTCTTCAAAAGGTTGATCGCCATAGACTTTGCGGCCTTTGGCGGAAACGATCCCAGCAGTAACAGAATGTTCGTATTCCAGCGGATTGCCAATGGCAATGACTGGATCGCCAACGCGCACGGCGTCGGAATCTCCAAACGGAATGATGTCCAAATGGTCGGCTTCGATTTTCAGCAAGGCGACATCTGTCGCGACATCGGTTCCGATGACAATTGCTTTGCGTTCACGCCCGTCGGCCAGCCGCACTTTGATTCGATCGGCGCTGCGGATGACATGTTCGTTGGTGACCACCAACCCGGAAAGGTCAATGATGAATCCGGTTCCGGTTCCGCGTTGAATGGAGTTGTCGGGTTGAGCATTGCTGGCCGCAGTTTTACTGCTGTCGCCAACGGCGCGCAAAGCGATGACAGTGACCACGGCGTGATTGGCTTCGCTGACAATTTCTGCGTTCGACCGTTCGTCGCGATCCATCCCCAAACTGCTCAGCTTCGGAGTAAAGAGAAGCTGGCGAAAACTCTGTGGACGAACAAACGCCGCCGCCACCAGCACAATGGCCAGCGTCCCAACGGTGAAAGCACACAAAAATGCGAAGAGGATACCGCGTTTCATAACTACAACTACTTTTTGATTTGTTTTTCGCTGACGATGCGCCAGCCTTTCGCTTCGCGGCGAAGCGTAATCGAACCTTGCGCCCGCCCGGAAGTCTGTTTGCGACCGCGCCGAAGTGTCCAGCTTCGATCAAACGCCAGGTCTGCGTCCCCATTCCGTTTCAAAACAATCTGGGGCGAATCGGAAAACTTCAGCCAGTAAGAATCCAACTTGCCAAAAATAGAACGTTTGCGCGTTTCAATTTTTGCCCGAGGCAAAATGCCGTCGCGGAAATATTCAACCTGATCCGCGTAAAAACTGACGTGCTTTTCCCATTCGCCTTTGACCGCCGCACGCGCCCATTCTGTATAAACCGACTGCAACTCACGTTGCTGGGCTTGTTCGGAAACTTCGTTTTTCACGTAAACGGCAGGAAGTGCTTGCTTGCCTGCTTTGTTGTCGGAAATTTCAATCCCTGCTTGAGTTGCTTGCTTCGACTGAACGCCGGGCGTAGGTGAACTTGCGACGGGGATTTGGGTAGCGACCTCAGCAGTTTCGCCCGCTTTGGCTTGCCAATCGTTGTACAGAAAGTACGCGAGCGAACCAACAGCGGCGAGCATAATTACCGTGACGCTGGCAAAAAGCTTGCGACGAGGCCGCCTCTCAATTAGCAAGGTTGGGGCCTGGGTTTCTGTGGAAGGCGATTCCACAAACGTGAACGGCTGTGACCGTACAATCGCTGCTGCCACAGGGCGCGGAGCCGTCATCGTGTTCTCTTCGGGTTCGGCGGCCTCCGGCAATTCATCACAGGCTTGCAAACTGGAAACGGCCTGAACCAGAGCCAGGGAAAATTCCGCCGCCGACTGAAACCGTTGCTGGGGCTGTTTGGCCAGGGCGCGCAACACGACATTCTCAAGCTGCGGACTGATTCCATTTACGAATCGGCGCAACGGAGCGGGAGGTTCCTGCAAATGTTTGAGCAACACAACCGACGTGTTTTCTCCGGCAAACGGCGCGTGGCCAGTCAGCATTTCATAGAGTATGACGCCCAGAGAGTAGACATCCGAGCGAGCATCCACCAGTTGGCCGGTGCATTGTTCAGGCGAGATGTATTTCGGCGTTCCAATAACCGTATTTTCGTCGGTCAGCCCTTTCCAGGTCAGCTCTCCGTTTTCCGGAACCGCCAGTTTGGCAATGCCGAAATCCAGCACCAGCACTCGTTCCGTGCTGTCTCCGGTAAAGGAAGAAGAGCTTTCGATCATCACATTGTCGGGCTTTAAGTCGCGATGAATAATGCCCTGCCGGTGAGCGGCTTCAATCCCGGCGCATACTTGCGAGAGAATTGCGGCGGCGCGTTCGGGCCGCATCTGTCCCAGCCGAACGGCGTGAGCGCGCATTTCTTCGCGCAAGCTGCGGCCTTCGATCAGCTCCATCACCAAATACGCCGATCCGTTCGGCAAATGACCGGAATCGTACACGGCGACAATGTTCGGATGTTTGAGCCGGGCAGCGGCGCGGGCTTCGCGATTGAATCGTTCGCGCGCCGTGGTGTCGGCCAGGAATTCGGGACGCAGGATTTTGATGGCGACAGAACGTTCCAGTGACAAATGCAGCGCACGGTAAACGCTGCCCATTCCGCCGTGAGCAATCAATTGCTCCAGACGGTATTTGCCTTCGATGACTCTGGGCAAGGATTCGACATCGCGCGTCGGCGTCTGGTCGAATAAACAAAATTCCACCCCGTCGCCAAAACAACGATGACAAACTCTGCAATAACGCATCGTCTTTACTCCGCAAGAAACGGCTGGCGTAACAAAACTTGCCAGCGCCAATGGTTGACGTTCAAGGAGGTTGTCAGTTCAATCTGAAAGGGGTGAAACCGTCTATGACTTTATTCGGCGAACTGGAGAATACTAAAGCAGTTGCCGTAACTCAATCGCCTCGTTGACAGTTTTGCTGGCGATTTCTTATAGTGCCATCTGGCTAGGGTCAAAGTCCTTACAAACCGTGATGACGGCAACACAATGCAACAAGAGCAGTTTTCCAATCTATCTGGCCCGCCCGGCATTTCACCAAACGGGCAGCGGATCGAACCAAAGCTTGAAGCTGAAATGCCTCTATGCTGCGGCACGGGCTGCGCGGTTTGCGTGCTGGATTACCCGGACTTGTTTTCCATCAACCAAACGGATTCCGGTCAAACGGATTGCAATATGCTGGAGCTGCTTGAAGCCGTCGAACTGGCTCAAGCGCAAGCGGGAAAGATGATCGCCAACGGCGATTCGCAGTAACAGCAGTTCAACACATCTCTTTGCGCCATCCCTTGCGCGCAAACCAGTAGCACCAATCAAATCTGAGTAGAGCAACCCCGTCCAGGCTGCTCTGTTTACTTGAAAGTTGTCTTTCAGGAACACAGGTCGCCCTGGACAGAAATTGCCCTACATTTTCCAAGGAGGCATCTATGGCCAATGGAGCCAATTCCAACAACGACGCTTCACCGGCGTTCGCCCCATACATTTCCGCCGGAACGACGATGGCTGAATTCACAGTGCGTTCGATCATTCTGGGCGCAATTTTCGGAGTCATCTTTGGCGCTTCTACTGTTTATCTGGCACTCAAAGCCGGTTTAACCGTTTCGGCTTCGATCCCGATTGCCGTGCTGGCCATTGCGGTGTTCAAACGCATCGGCAAATCCACGATCCTGGAAAACAACATTGTGCAAACGATTGGCTCGGCTGGCGAATCGGTTGCCTCCGGCGTAGCCTTCACGATCCCAGCGCTGCTGTTTCTGGCTGGCGGCGAAGCTTTCTTCAATTACTTCAACATCTTTTGCCTGGCCATCGTCGGCGGCACGCTCGGCGTGCTATTGATGGTTCCGCTGCGTCGTTCGCTGATCGTCAAAGAACACGGCGTGCTTCCCTACCCTGAAGGAACTGCTTGCGCTGATGTGCTGATTGCTGGTGAAAAGGGCGGCTCGTTCGCGGGCAAGGTCTTTGCCGGATTGGGCATCGCCTTCGCGTACAAATCCTTGATGAGCATTTTCGGACTGTGGAAAGAAACGCCGGAATACCGCGCAGGACATGGGTCCAGCTTTCCGAATTCCAGTGTCAGCGCGGAAATCACACCGGAATATCTGGGCGTCGGATACATCATTGGGCCGCGTATCGCAGGCGTGTTGGTTGCAGGTGGCGTGCTGTCATATCTGGTTTTGATTCCCTTGATTACCATCATCGGCGACGCATTGCCCGCCGCACTGAAACCAGGCATTGGCGACACTTTGATCCGAGACATGTCGCCTTCGCAAATTCGCGCCGGATACGTTCGTTACATCGGCGCAGGCGCAGTCGCCGCTGCCGGGTTGATTACTCTGCTTCGCACGCTGCCAACCATCGCCGCCGCGTTCCGCGAAAGCTTCAAGAACCTGAAGGACATGAAATCCGGCGTGGCCGTGTCGCGCACTGACCGCGAAATTCCGATCACCTGGGTCATCATTGGCTCGCTGGCGCTGGTGTTTATCGTGGCGCTGTTACCGCAATTGCCGGGCAACACTATCGGCGGAAAACTATTGATGGGGTTGATGGTTGTCGTCTTCGGATTCTTTTTCGTGACGGTCAGCTCGCGCATCACCGGACTGATTGGCAACTCTTCAAACCCAATTTCCGGGATGACAATTGCCACATTGATGGCAACCTGTTTGATCTTTGTCAGCCTGGGTTGGAACGGCGACACATATCAATCACTGGCCTTGGCCGTGGGCGGTTTGGTGTGCATTGCGGCAGCAATCGCCGGCGCCACCAGTCAGGATTTGAAGACCGGCCACATCGTCGGAGCAACGCCGATTTACCAGCAAATCGGATTGATCATTGGCGTAATCGTTTCGACTTTTGTCATTGGCCTGACCTTGCAGGCGCTCGACGCTTCGATGAAGTTCCAGGGCATCGCTCACGCCATCGGCTCGGAAAAACTGCCCGCTCCGCAAGCCAACCTGATGGCGACGATTATCAAAGGCTTGCTGGCGCAAGACCTGCCGTGGGGCTTGGTTTTCGTCGGCATGGGCATTGCGGTTGTGGTTGAGCTGTGCGGCGTACGTTCGCTGTCGTTCGCAGTCGGCGCGTATCTGCCGATTTCGACGACTGCGCCAATTTTCATTGGCGGCTTGATGCGCGCGTGGGCAGACAAGATGAGCGGCGCGAAAGCTGGCGATGGCCACGGAGAATCCGAAGTCACTTCGGGCATGTTGTACAGCACAGGACTGGTGGCCGGAGGTTCGCTGACCGGAGTGCTCATCGCATTGCTCAATGGGGTTGAAAAATCTGTCATCGGCCCTGACGGACAGCCCAAATCCGTTTCAGTGATTCAATACATTCTGGACAAAGTTGGCATTCACGGGTGGGAAAGACTGGGTCACGGCGCCGATCTGATCGGCATCCTCTTCTTTGCTGGCCTGTGCTTCCTGCTGATCAGAGCTTCACGCCAGAAATTGGAAGCTTAAAGTCGCTGTACTCACAGAAAATGGGAGCAGAGAAGATATTTTTTCTGCTCCTGTTTCTGCCAACTTTACGACCGACCGTATTCAATTATGACCTTACCTCTCGCTGGAATTCGAGTTTTAGATTTTGGCCGCTACATTGCCGGGCCATATTGCGCGATGTTGCTGGCGGATATGGGCGCTGAAGTCATCCGCATCGAACGGCGCGAAGGCGGCGAAGACCGCTACGTTTCACCCATCACCGCGCCCGAAGATCAACCCGGCGAAGGTCCGATGTTCATCGGATTCAACCGTAACAAAAAAGGCATCACACTCGATCCGGCGCATCCCGACGCGAGAGAGATCAAACGCCGACTGATTGCATCCGCGGATGTTGTCGTCGCTAATTTGCCGCTGGATGTGCTGGAAAAGCTGGAACTCGATTACGAATCGCTGAAGGCGATTAAACCCGACATTATCATGGCGCGCGTTTCCACCTTCGGTCACGAAGGGCCATACGCCAATCGCGTCGGTTTCGATCCGGTAATCCAAGCTATGTCCGGCGCGATGACGTTGACCGGAGTTCCCGGTGTGCCGATTCGCAGCGTCGTTCCTTTTGAAGATTTCGGCACTGCGTTGCACACGGCGTTTGGCGTGATGGTGGCGCTGTTCCATCGGCAAAAAACCGGTCAGGGACAAATTGTGGACGGATCGTTACTGGCAACGGGAATGATGTTCATGCAATCGCTCTTGGCCGAACGTTACGTGTTGGACATTGTTCGCAAACAGCAAGGCAACACAGGTTACACCGCTGCTCCAGCCGATTGTTACAAAACCAAAGACGGGTGGTTGGTCGTGGCGACCATCGGTCAGCCGATGTTCAAACGGTGGGCGCGCTTGGTGGGCAGGCCGGACCTGATTGACGATCCGCGTTGCGTGGACGATCTGGCGCGCGGTAATAATTCCGAACTCATCAACGAGGCAATGGACGCCTGGATTTCTCACCTAACAACGGAAGAGGCCATTCAAAAATTGGAAGAAGTGCGCATTCCCTGCGGCAAAGTCTTTCAGTTGGGTGAAGTTTTCGACGACCCACAGGTCAAGGCGCGCGGCCTGTTCAAGTTCGTCGAATATCCCGACGGCATCAAACCCATTCCGATCTCCAGCACGCCCGTCCAGTTGTCCGAAACGCCCGGATCGGTTCGCCACCGGGCGCCGACGCTCGGCGAGCATACGAACGAAGTTTTGGTTGGATTGGGTTTCCGCGAGAGTGAGATTGACGCGTTTCGACAAGCAGAAGTGATTTGATTCAGTGACTACTTCCGAACAAGTGCTTCAAACCGTGGATCGGATCGAAGCGCGTCGAACAAGTGATCGTTTTTCATCAGCCCGCTCGCAAAATTGCCTCGATTTTTTTCCAGCACGGCAAAAGCGTTTTCTTTCTCACCCAACCCGGCGTAAACGGCGGCAAGATAGTAAGGGTTCTTTTCACCGGTTTCATTTCTCTCCAGCAGTTGCCCGAGGATTTGCTGAGCTTCGGTTCGGCGACCAGCCATACCATAGGCGTGTCCCAGACTGGCCAGTGCGACAATACCGCCATTCGACAGTTTCACGGCTTTCTGAAATTCACTGATGGCCTGGTCGTAACTTCCTTTCTGCTCATACGCCATCCCCAAGCCCCAATGCATTCGAGCAAAACTCGGATCAAGTTCTTCAGCTTTCCTGAATTGGGCGATGGCGTCATCTGGCCTGCGCAATCGGCAAAGAATCACGCCATGACTGGTAACGATGGGAACTGATAAGGGATCAAGTTCATGGGCTTTGGATACTTTGACCAGTGCTTCTTCCAGTTTCGCATCGCCAATCAAGCAAACTGCATAAAAGTTATAAACAGTGGCGTAATTGGGATTTAGTTCAATTGCCCGTTCGAATTCACGGTGAGCGGCCACATCGTCGCCCGAAGCATATACGGCCCCAAGCGACGCGTGGGCTTCAGCCAACGAATCATCAATTTCCAGCGCTTTCAACGCCGTTGCTTTTGCCTTGTCCCAGTAATCTGCCCCTTTTCTGCCGTTCAAAGACACATACGGAGTCGCCATCACAACATAAACATCTGCAAGCCCGGCATATGCCAACGCATACGTTGGATCGAGTTCGATTGCTTGATTGAAATACTCAATTGCTTTGGGAAAACTGTCCGGCGTGCGTTTGTTCCAGAAGTAACGGCCTTTCAGATAAGCCTCGAAAGCTGCCGTGTTTTCAGTGTAGTTCTTGGCCAACAACTTCTGTTCATTTTCGTTGAGCTTGATCGTCAACCGCAACGCGACTTTTTCGGAAATTTGCTTTTGCAGTGCCAAAATGTTGGTAAACATTTCGTCAAATTCCCAAGCGCCGATCACATCGCCTGTTGGCAACCGCAACAATTGAACCGTGATGCGGATCTGCTGGCCAACGCGCAAAATTCGCCCCTCCAAAACGGCGTCAACTGCCAGTTCTCGCCCAGCCATCAGCGGGTCCTGATCCGGTCGGCCATATTTGGCAATCGCACTGGTTGGCCGAACCACGATTCTGCCAGTGTTGCTCAGTCGTGTAATCAAAGCGTCGGCCATGCCCAGATTGAATAATTCGTCGCCCGCTTCGACACTGAAAGATTTCAAGGGCAACACCGCAATCGAGCGAATTTCGCCTGAACCAGTCGCAGGTTGCCTGCCCCACCAAAACGCTCCGGCAACAAGCGCCATCAACAACAACCCGCCGACGGCTAAAAAGTTATTTCTGGCTTGCGGTTGACGGCTGGAGCCAATCTGCGGGGCAGCCGTCGTCAAAGGTTCAATCTCTGGCGCGAAATCGGTCGAGAAGCTTTCTGTGCCTGCTGGTTCCACCAAGGCCAACGCTGAAAATGATTCCGCGTTATTCGTCGCAGGCGCCAAAAATTCATTAGTTTTCCTCACTTGTGCCACGAACCGGTAACCGCGCCTCGGAATTGTTTCAATGAACTTTACCCCTTCTTTGCCGTCCCCCAACGCCTTGCGGAGTGCTGACATCGAAACTGTCAGATTGTTATCCTCGACAAACGTGTCCGGCCACAGCAATTTCATCAACTCGTCTTTTTCCAGCACATCTCCTGATCTTTCGACCAGCAGCAAAAGCAGGTCAAAAACCTTGGGGGCGACTGCAACAGTCTCTCCGTTGCGCAGCAAAAGCCGGTTTGCGACGTCCATTTGAAATTGTTCGAACTGATATAACTGCTTGATCAGATTGACCATACCCGTCTTAGCAACTCCCTAGTAACTATTTTAGCGAGATTTTTACGCAAATTAAGGACTTCGACATCAAGAATCAGCATGATGCGCTCGGTACTGAGTGAGGTCGTTAAACCTTACTCCCCGGTTCTTTCTGGAGCCGGGGTCTTGAGAATGCGATGCGTAATCCTTTTGTCCGTGGGTTGTAGTTTTTGGCGCGATTGGTATTTCAGCTTGGAAGTTTGCGGAAATTATCAGTCGTCTTTCTGCTGAAAACCGGAGAGTCTTTCCCGCCTGGAATTGGCGGTTTGACTAAAGCAGGTGTTGTATAGAGACGACCCGGAAAAAAGGATTCCGCGTCGCATTATTTTTTGTGTGGGGTTTCTACCGGCAAGCGAGTGACCAACTCCAACCATCGCCTTTCCAGTGATTATTTCAGCTTAGAGATAACACGGTCGCTAATTATTTTGAAGCCGTCTTTTGCCTCAAACATTAATCCAACCTGTTTTTCGCGAATTTTGGTGTTGACGATGTTGACCTGATCTTCGAACAGTTCGCAAAAAACCTTGTTCTTCAACTGTGATCCATCCAACCCGTTCGAGTTCGCAGGCATAGCAGGCATTTTTCCTTCGACATAAATCCAGTACATATCCACCTGCGAATCCAACCCAACCCAATTAAGTTTTACTGGGCTACCTGTTTTGGTCTTTAGCTCCAAACTGCTGCGCAAATAGGCAAGAATCGTTTCTCCGATTCGTTTGTCTTTATTGGCTGTGGCGGGATCAATTTTGATTTGCCGTTTGGCATGCTGGCTAACAGCATTTTCCAAATCATCGGCGTACACCCGCAACACCATTTCGACGGATTGAGCTTTGTGGTTGTACTCAAGTTGCGCAACGCTGACGTGGACCTTATGAGAATATGGAATGCGAAAAGCGGAATGCTGAATTGGTAAGCCCAACCAAGCCAGGCCCAATAAGAATACCGCCACCAGAGGCAATCGTTTTCGCCATAATATTCTGCATTCCAAATTTCTCATTCCGCATTTCTCCTACGATTGTCCGTCTGCTGACGGAGATTTACTCTTTGACCGCACATTGAATTCAATCGCAACGTCTTCTTGAACAATCGGAAGCTCCTCGGCAAGCGATGCAACGATGAAATCCGGTCGTGATCGTCTGCATTCTTCAGCCTCAGATTCATCGAGCTATAAGCGCGGCCTCCATTTTTAATTTTCCGCTATTCTTCCAATCCGTCCTTGCCAGTAACGTCACTTAGACTTTCAGTAAGTGCGAATTTGCGCGTGCGTGATTTTTTGGAAGCTTTCTTGGCCGACTTGGCCGCGGATTTCTTGCGTGGGCCGGCTTTGCGAGAACGGCCAGCCTTTTTTACGCCCGCTGTTGCCTGATCCTTATGCGACTGGGGGGTCAGATGTTTGAGCGCGTCTCGCTCAGTGCGACTGTCTCCGAGTTCGCGCGCGATGCTCAATGCCAGTTCATAAAACTCGACCGCTTTGTCATGCTCCTGTAAAGCGTCGTGGGCGCGCCCCAAACTAGCAAGCGCACTCATTTCTTCGCGCCGCTGTCCCGATTCGCGCGCAAGTCGCAGATTCTGTTGATAAAACTCTATCACCTGATACATCGGCTTCGTTTGTCGAACACAAAATTCCGCAACGAATTCACCAAAGCAAGGTTGGAGAATTCAGCACAAAAGGCGGATGCGGCAATTGAAACGGGCACAGCTTATCACAGCAAGTTTAGGCTGCAACGGCAACGTTTCAGGTTAGAACGAAGTGCCTGGAAAGCGCTGATTGTAAAATGTCTTGCGGCATTTATTGAGGTTGTGGTACTGTGCGCCGCGTTGAGTACGACCTCACAGCGATGTGCCTCTAATTATGCGACGTACTCCGACTACCCAATCTTAACTCCATCCGTAACCCCGTTCCTGCGGATATTAAAATTCGAGCTTAATCGTGCTGCTAACATTCCGTTTGCCACTTTAGACCTGTCAATCGCCATTGCTGCATCCCACTTTATTACAATGGCAGCCGGTGACGATGTATGACGGAAGAATGAAAACGCAGCCAGTTTACTGCCCAAATACTTAGCTCGCTCAACCACGACCCCTCCTGGTTATTTAACATTCTTACGTTACTGTGGCGGCAAGTCAGTAAATTTATACAACGTTGACTTGCAATGTCGGCGGTAAGCCGTCGAGGAGACCTTATGGAGTTCAAACCTCAAAATATCAAACTAAAACAAATGACATATAAACGTTATCAACAAGCCTTTATTCGCAAGGCGACTGTTTGGGCTTTGGCGTTGGGGATTTTGGCTGCGGCTTCTGCGGCAACGTTATTCGGCCACAAAGTCTGGTCAGCCAAGGCCGCTTCGGCAGCGTTCACTTTTCAAAACGATCAACCTTCTGTCGGAGCCGGACTTCCACTGGTGGGATCGAATTCTCAGAAAAGTGCCGCCAGTAACACCAAACCTGGCAGCTTGCTCTTCTTTCCGAAATACACCAGCGACAGCGCCAATCCGAGCAATGTCAACACAATCATTTCATTGACCAACGTCAACCCGCGCGATGCCGTCACGCTGCGGTTGTTTTTCGTGCGCGATTGCCAGGTTCAAAATATGTTTCTGAACTTGGCCGCAAACCAGACACGCACGTTGCTGGCCAGCAGCGAAGACCCAGGCAAGACAGGTTACCTGATCGTCACAGCTGTGAATTCACAAGGAGCTCCTTCGCAATTCAACTGGTTGATTGGCAGCGCCAGCATTGTGACCGGACGCACTGCCACAGGTCACGAAGCCAATTACAACGCAGTCAGCATAGCCAAACGCACCGGCGGCGGAATCCCTTTACAAGATGGAGCGACAGAAGCTGAAATCAAGTTTAACGACACGGATTACGATCGGTTGCCTCAGTTGGTCGCCCTGGATCGAATCAACAACCAGGATCCGAATGCAGGGGAAGAACCGCCCGTTCCCGCAGATCGAACTGACGTAACCTTGATCAGTCCATTAGCTAATTTGGCCGGTGGCTCACAAGCGCTTCAGGTCGTTGCGATCGCTTACGACCAAAGCGGCAGACCATATCCGCAAATTGTCAATTCAACGTGCGGCTTGGACAAACCTGTTACTGGCATTTGGACGTTGCCTTCTCTGAACAGCTTTATTACTCCAGACCGTGCAGGTTGGGGTAGCTTTGCGGCGGCAATTGATGGCACACCTGTTCCGCTGCTCGGCTTAACGTTGAGCGATGGCGTGACCGAAAAACATCGCAGTGCGCGACATATGCAGGTGCTGAGCCGTCTAAGTTCGTTCACCATGAAAATGCCGATTATCGTTCCTCCGATTGCTGCCAACGACGTAGCCACATCGAATCAACCGGACGCGACCAACGGTTCGAGCGGAGCAAGCGAAATGAAGCCGGGCAGCTTGTTGGTTTACTCTCGCTTTGCCAGCGGCATTTATGGGGATTCGCGCCTGTACATCACCAATACGCACCCGACACAGAAAGCTCGTGTGCGCGTGTTTTTCACCGGTATGGCGGATTCAACCGCCATGAACGAAACCATCATTTCGCTGTTCCCGAACCAAACTACTGAACTCAACCCGAACGATCTGGCTCCAAACCAGAAAGGCTGGGTGATGGCGACAGCGATTGACAATCGCTATTTGCCGCTCAATTTCAATTTTTTGATTGGCAGCGCTCGCGTAAAGGATCAAAGCGGCAACACGTTCGGCTATACCGCGCTGGGAGTGGCGAAAAATTCCGCGGGAGCGCTTCCGCGCAACGAAGACCTGCAAACAGCAACCATCACATTTGACGACGAAAATTACGATCGTCTGTTTTCGGTGATGGCTGTGGCTGGATTGCCCAGTCAGGTGGACAACACAACCTTCTTTGGTTATGCCCGCCCTCCTGCCAGTATTCTGGATCCAATTAATATCCGCGGCTCAGTGCAAACGACTGTGTTTGACGAACTGCTGGATCAGAATTCCGCAACAATTGGCGGCATTGAAGTTCGACTCGGCCAGGTCAGAGGCAACATCACCGGCCCGCCCGTCACCAGCACCATTTTGAAAGGCCACCGCGGCTGGATGCGACTGGCTCCCGGTTCGCCGATTTTCGCCTGGACAAATGGAGCACCGACAACACCGTTTGCCGCTCAACCCGATAGTTCCAACTGGACTGGCGGCATTGGCGGCGGCGTAACACTGCATGCGTTGACGTTGACCGATAGTTATCAACTGAAAACTCTTTCAACCAATCCCAACAATCACGCGCCGACGGCGAATTTCGAATCAATTGATTACAACACCGAAGCGCGCTCTCAGGCGGGAACCATCGTCCGTTTAGACGGTCGCATTTCAACCGATCCTGATGTCGACGATCCGCTGACATATAAATGGTACGACGGCGAAACACTGATTTCGTCCGCGTCCGTTTCGGACTTCCGTCTGGGAATCGGCACGCATTCGCTGAAACTGATTGTTACTGACGGCAACGCGCTTTCATCGGAACCGTTGATTCGCCAGGTAGACGTGCGCGATAACACGCCTCCGGTAATCAGCGGCGTTCCGACCAAGATTACACGCACAACGGGATCAAGCGTGGGCGTGACGGTCAACTATCCATTGCCCGTGGCATATGATGCTGTTGACGGAGTGGTTTCCGTCACGTCATCGAAGCTTCCCGGCTATCTGTTCCCTGCCGGAATCACCACGGTCATCTTCACCGCGAGAGATAGCGCCGGAAACACGTCGACGGCCACAATGGATGTAGAAATCAAAAAGGGCACCGCGACTTTCCCGCAATCGGGCGGCGTCGCAGGCAATAAGCTGCCAGCGATGAACAGCTTGAACGATCAATACGTCATCGTTGGCAAGCCGCGCACGATCTCATTGGAAGCCAGTGATTTCGACGGCGACCCGGTCATTTTCTCGATGACTGGCGCGCCATCTTATGCCCGATTTGATGGAATGGACCCAGTTGCTCGCAAAGCGAAACTGGTCATCAATCCTCAACAAGGTGATCAGTCCGCCGCAACCAACGTTCGTATCGTGATGACTGACGCCAAAGGCGGCATTTATCAAACCTTGCCGTTCCGCATTCAGATCAGCGACGTCGAAAACGACGAAACCGGCAGTGGCAAAGGCCCTGGCGGTGACGGCGGTGGTGGTGATGGCGGCGGTGGCGGCGGCGGTGGTGGCGGCGGCGGAACCAATACCCCGCCGGTGGCCAAGATGAATCAATTGCCAGCTACCATCCAGGCGACGGTCAAACAAGGCGCGATTGTTCATCTGGACGGTTCACAATCCAGCGACGCTGACCTCGATCCGCTGACTTATGTTTGGAAAGACGGCGAAACTACCGTTGCCGAAGGCGCGATTGTTGACGCAACCTTGGCGGTGGGAATCCATTCGATCACCTTGACCGTTTCCGACGGCAAAGGCGGCACAAATACGACCGCGCCGCAACAGATCGAAGTGCTGCCGCGTCCGCTGACCATTCTCAGCGCGACTCCGGCGAAGCTGCCTCGGTTCAACACGACGACGATTACTGTCACCGGCACAGGCTTTAACGCCAACACACAAGTCCGGTTTGACTGCACGTCATCGTGCAGCGGCGGTTCGCAAATCAGCGTAACCATCAGCAGCATCGAGGAAGACAAAATCGTCCTGAGCGCCAAGACAACGCAAAATACGCCGCTTGGCAACCGGGACGCAGTGGTCGTCAATACAACCGGCTCCAACGCCGGATCTGCCAAATTGTCTCGCAGCAATTACGTTTCGAATTAAAACAGCGCGTTTAGTTTAACTTTCCGGGCCGTGCAGGAGCTTCCAACCTGCACGGCCTTTTTTTCGAGTCAGTACTACAACCGGTAGGAAGCCTTGTCTTGTGCAATCGCTCCCAATCAGTCGCAGTTCTGATTTTTTTCTTCGCCGTGAGCGATTTGCTCTTCGATTTTCGCTTTAGTGTGGTGGGAATCGTTATGCAACTTTCGCGACATCTTCAACAAAAAGTCGGCCAATTTATTGACTCGGTTTGCGCCAAGTGGATAAGCTCTTCGGTGCTTCACAACCCCTTGCCGGCTGGAGACGCGATGGCAGAGTCCTCACATCAAGAAGGAACGCACGACATCACCCAACTGTTACTGGATTGGCGCAATGGTGATCAGCAGGCGTTAGATCGATTGACGCCGCTGGTTTACAACGAATTGCACCGACTGGCCGCTCGCTTTTTGCGCCGCGAACGCGAAGGCCACACGCTGAACGCCACAGCCCTGATTAACGAAGCGTATCTGCAACTGATCGGTCAACAGGAACTGGACTGGCAAAATCGCGCGCATTTCATCGGTGTTGCGGCGCACTTAATGCGAAACATTCTGGTAGACCACGCGCGCGCTCATATTGCCGCCAAACGCGGAAAAGGCGCGCAACCTTTGCCGCTGGACGAAGCCAGAGAGGTTTCCAGCCAAGCGCCGCCTGACGTCATCGCACTGGACGAAGCCTTGAAAGATTTGGCCAAACACGACACGCGGAAATGCCGGATCATTGAGCTTCGCTATTTTGGCGGCCTGAGCATGGAAGAAATTGCTGAAGTCACAAGCCTTTCCGTCGCCACGCTTCGCCGCGACTTGCGAATGGCCGAAGCGTGGCTGGGGCGACAGATTCATAAACCGTAGATTGTCTGTGGTCGGTTGTCAGTGGCCAGTATTCTGTAAAGGAAGACCGATGCTACTTGAACCAACCACCGGCAACTGACCACCGACAACCAAAAGCTATGACTCCTGAACGCTGGCAACAAATCAAAGAATTGACGAACTCGGCGTATTCGCTGACAGCGGAACAACGCACAGCCTTTTTGCATCAAACCTGCGCCGAAGACTTGACGACGCGACTGGGCGTCGAAGCGCTGATCAGTTTTCACGAACAAGCCACGCGCAATTTAGCCGACAAACCAACTGTAGACAGTTTCACAACACGGCTGACCTCTCAATTGCCTGCGACGCAAGATGTCTGGCTGCAAATTGAGCGGCTGTTTCAATCCGCGATGGATGTCGCGCCGGAACAACGCGCAGCGTTTTTGGCTGAAGCCTGCCACGGCGACGAAGCTCTGCGACAGGAAGTCGAAGCTTTGGTGGTTTACCAGGAAGCGGCGGGCGAAGCGATTCAGGCTGCGATTCACGATGCGGCTGAACTATTGGCAATGGCTCCGACAGGATTTCTGGAAAAGTCTCGCTTTGCGCCGGGCGCTTTGCTGGCTGGGCGTTATCGCATCGTAGGCCAATTGGGCAAAGGCGGCATGGGCGAAGTGTATCGCGCGGATGATTTGAAGCTTGGCCAATCGGTTGCGCTGAAATTTCTGACTCCGCAATTGTCGAACGACAAAGCGATGCTGGCGCGCTTTCTGGGCGAGGTCCGCACGGCTCGGCAAGTTTCTCATCCCAACGTGTGCCGCGTTCACGACATCGGCGAAATTCAGACCGAAACCGGCACGCAGCATTTCCTTTCGATGGAATACATTGACGGCGAAGACCTGTCTTCGCTGTTGCGCCGCATTGGACGTTTGCCTGCCGACAAAGCCGTCGAGATTGCGAATCAACTTTGCGCCGGACTGGCCGCTGCGCACGACGCTGGAATTTTGCACCGCGATCTGAAACCGGCGAACGTGATGATTGATGGACGCGGCAAAGTCCGCATCACCGATTTCGGCCTCGCCGGGCTGCCCGAACAGTTTCGCGGGCAGGAAGTTTTGGCTGGAACTCCGGCGTACATGTCGCCGGAACAGCTTGCGGGAAAAGAAGTCACAACTCGAAGCGACATTTACGCGCTGGGGTTGGTGATTTACGAAATTTTCACCGGCAAGCGAGTGTTCGAGGCTGCCACCTTAAACGAATTGCGGCGCATGCACGAAAGCAATGCGCCAACCCATCCTTCGCTGCACGTCAAAGAAATTGACCCGCAGGTTGAAAAACTGATCCTGCGCTGCCTGGCAAAAGACCCGGCGGAACGCCCTACATCAGCAATTCAAGTCGCCGCAGCGTTGCCGGGCAACGATCCGCTGGCAGCGGCGCTGGCTGCTGGAGAAACGCCTTCGCCGGAAATGGTCGCGGCCGCGCCGAAAACTGGCAGCTTGCGTCCGGCGGTGGCCATCGCGTGTTTGCTGACCACACTGGCGGTACTGACGTTTCTGTTGCTGACAGCCAAACGCGTTTTGTTGCATGAAAATGTACCGCTGCAAAAATCGCCGGAAGTGCTGGCCGAACGAGCACAAACCTTGAGCCGCCAATTCGGTTACAACACCGCGCCGGTAGACGCCGCACACGGCTTCGATCTGGATCAAAACTTTTGGGAGTACGCCTTCCAAACGCAAGCTCCGGCGGGATATTGGCAACGCACCAAAACCGGCCAGCCACTAACGCTCTATTTTTGGTATCGCCAAAGTCCGCGTTACCTGACCGCCTGGCGCTATTTTTCCGGTTACCTGTCGCTGGCCGATCCGCCGATGGATGCGCCGGGTATGGTCAGCATGATTTTAGACCCGCGCGGACGGCTGGTGGAATTTCAGGCCGTTTCGCCACAGGTAATTTCCAGCAACGGGGATTCCGTGCTGCCGGACTGGAAACCGCTTTTTGCCGAAGCCGGGCTGGATTTGGCGAGGTTCTCCCCGACTACACCGCAATGGACTCCGCCCGGTTTTGCCGATCAGCAAATCGCCTGGCAAGGCCAACATCCTGATCATGCCGACGTTCCGATTCGCGTCGAAGCCGCTTCCTGGCGCGGCCAACCGGTGTATTTCCGCATCGTCGCGCCTTGGGACAAAGCGCGGCGGCAGGAAGCGCTAGTGGTTTCCGCCAGCCAAAAAGCCGGAAACATTCTGGCGACAATCATTTTTGCGGCAATGATTGTCGGAGCCTTGCTGATGGCTCGACGCAACCTGCGACAAGGACGCGGTGACCGCAAAGGTGCCTACAAATTGGCACTGGTAATTTTTGTGCTCGGCTTTTTCGGTAAATTGCTCAGCGCGCACCACGTGCCGAACAACAGCGAATTCCGAATCCTGTTTGATTCGGCCACCGCTTCGCTATTTACCGCCATGTTGTCATGGCTTTGTTATTTGGCGCTGGAACCCGCTGTGCGTCGTAACTGGCCGAAGCTGCTGATTTCGTGGACGCGATTGCTGGCAGGTGATTTCCGCGATTCGATGGTGGGACGTGACGTGTTGCTGGGCGGAATGCTCGGGCTGATCGGCCATCCATTGATTATTTGGGCTGGACGTTTGATTGCATTACGCCTTGGTCGTGGGCTTGGGCTTGCCACCGAATTGAACCCGCTGACGCTCAGCGGAACTCGTCACCTTTTCGCGCATTTCCTGCTCAGCTTGCCCGAAGCGATTTTTAACGGACTGGGATTTTTATTGATGCTCTTGCTGATTTACCTGGTGGTGCGGCGGGAATGGCTCGCGGCGGTGGCGGGCTGGCTGCTGTTTTACGCCTTCCTGCTATTGTTCTTCACGACTTCCTGGCCGCAAGGCTTGCTCTATTCGATTGAAGCGGCGGCGGTCATCATCACGGTTTCTCGTTTCGGATTGCTGGCTACCGTCAGTTACTTTTTGTTCTTCGCTCTGTGTTTTCAATATCCGATCACGCTGAACCTGTCGAATTGGTACGCGGGCAGTTCGCTCTTTGCTCTTTTCGTGATACTCGGACTGAGCGGTTACGGGTTTTACACGTCGCTGGGCGGGCAGAAGCTGTTCGCGGGGAAGTTGCTGGAAGAGTGAACCGTTCCTGAACCACGTAGAGACGCAAAATTTTGTATCTCTACGTTCATTGCCTTACGTCCCAAGAAATTACAAAGATTAAAAAAATGGTTTACAGCCAAAAGTCCGCATGTATAATCCCGCTTCGCTTCCGACGAGGTAAATAGTTCGAAGTTAGCCCCGAGCAAATCTGATTCTCAGTCTTCTCACAGAGAGTCGAACCTTCCACCCCCATCTGACGACCCGGTCAGTCGTAATTACAAGAAATGTCGAGTTTGCTATTCTCTCCAAAAATTCCCTAGCAGTATTGGTCTATTGAATATTCATGGTGCTGCCTCGGCATGAGGTTTCCTGACAAGGTCTGGCTCTTCGGGGAGAAGTGTCCCTTCAGCCCGACGCCGGAACAAACTGCAATCTACTGAACCATTAAACCACGTGAAAACAAATACTGAACAAGCCCCTGAGATAGAAAAATTGCCTGTGTTCCGTATCCAGGCTTCGCGAGGCTGGGTGGCGTTGCGACTGAAAGAACTCTGGGATTACCGCGAATTGCTGTATTTCCTGACTTGGCGCGACATCAAGGTCCGATACAAACAAACGGCGCTGGGCGTCGCCTGGGCCATTATCCAACCGTTTTTCACAATGTTGGTGTTCACCTTCATTCGCGGTCTGGCCAAGATTCCGTCGGATGGAATTCCTTATCCGGTATTTTGTTACGCGGCGCTGGTTCCGTGGACGTTCTTTTCCAACGGGCTGACAAATTCTTCAAACAGCCTAGTGGGCAGTTCCAACTTGCTCAGCAAAGTGTACTTCCCTCGCCTGACGATTCCGCTGGCAACGGTGCTTTCCGGTATTGTGGATTTGGTGTTGGCGTTCGTGTTGCTGCTGGTGATGATGCTTTATTACGGAGTGACACCGACGTGGCAAATTGTCTGGCTGCCACTGTTTCTGCTGCTCGCACTGGTCACTTCGCTGGGCGTGGGATTGTGGCTGTCGGCGCTGAACGTCCAATACCGAGACGTGCGGTACATCGTCCCGTTCATCGCACAATTCTGGATGCTGGCGACACCGATTGCCTATCCCAGCAGTTTGCTGAACGAACCCTGGAGAACGGTTTACGGATTGAACCCGATGGCTGGCGTCGTCGAAGGATTCCGCTGGGCGCTGTTGGGATCAAAGATCACGGTTGGCCCATTGTTGATTGTTTCTTCGCTGATGGCTGTGCTGATTTTGGCCGGCGGAGCGTTTTACTTTCGGCGAATGGAAAAAACCTTCGCTGACATTGTGTAATGCCTTTCAGCGAACTGCTTTCCGTTAGCTCCAAATGGCTTCCGATGATTCTCTTTCCGCGACTCCCCGTGTTGCTGAAGTTACAACAAAGCTTGAAACGGCAGCCGCAAATCGTCCGACTGGTTCGTGCAGTGCGCGCAGTCTGGTGGTTGGGGCCTTGGCAAAAGTTCTTTATCAAATACCACCAGCGTCGAAACCAGAATCCGGCGCTGGCTCGCAATCAGGATTCTCTGTTCACCAAACTCGACGCTCAGAAAGCCCTCGACTGTTTGAACCAGGAAGGATATGCGCCGGGCATTCAATTGCCGGAAACCCAAGTGAATGAAATTGTGGACTTCTGCGGTCAGCGAGACGCGTATGCCAATCCACATCTTCATTGCCAGCCCGTTCGCGACATTGCACACGATCCAAAATTGCTGGAAGTCGTCAAAGGTTTTTTTGGAGCCGAGCCGGTTCTGTACAGTTCCAGCCTGTATTGGACTTGGCCACCACAAAGCGACGAACAGCTTCAGCAAGCGCTGATTCTGAAATCAAAGTTTCATTACGACGTAGGCGATTTCAAAACCTTGATCGTGTTCATTTACCTGACGGATGTAGACGAAAATAGCGGCCCGCACGTGGTGATTCGCGGATCGCATCGGCAAAAAACGCCGCTACGATTGCTGTCGCGTTACCTGCACGACCGCAAAGCCCAAGCCGAATTCGGCGACCAGATCAAAGTTATTACTGGCCAACGCGGCACAGGATTTTTTGAAGATCTGACCTGCTATCACAAACACGCGGTTGGCAGTAAAGCGCGGTTGATGCTGACGATTTGTTACTTGCTGCAACGAAGGCCTCTGACCTCATAACTTGCCGGGAGTTCCGAATTGCAAGATTGGTTTTCAGACAATAACAGAAACTGTTTGATTGTTGCTGAAGTGGCTCAGGCGCATGACGGTAGCCTGGGAACAGCGCACGCGTACATTGACGCAGCGGCCTCCGCCGGAGCCGACGCAATCAAATTTCAGACACACATAGCCTCTGCCGAAAGCACTCCGGGCGAACCCTGGCGCGTGAAGTTCAGCCGCCAGGATGCGACTCGATTCGATTACTGGCGGCGCATGGAATTCACCGAAGAACAATGGTTCGGCCTAGCCGCGCACGCCGCCGAACGTGGATTGATTTTTTTATCGTCGGCGTTTTCGTTCGAAGCCGTGGACTTGCTGGAACGCGTTGGTGTTCCAGCCTGGAAAGTCGGGGCGGGCGAAACGTCAAACCTTCCCTTGCTGGAAAAGATGGCTGCGACCGGCAAGCCAGTGATTTTGTCGAGCGGCATGTCCGGTTGGGAAGAACTGGACGCGGCGGTCAAATGCGTTCGCGAAAATGGCGCTGCAGTCGCCGTGCTGCAATGCACAACGGCGTACCCATGCCCGCCGGAAAAGCTGGGCTTGAACGTGATCGCCGAATTGCGGCAACGATACAACTGCCCCGTAGGCTTGTCCGATCATTCAGGAACGATTTACGCCGGAATCGGCGCGGCGACGCTGGGAGCCAACCTTATCGAAGTTCACATCACCTTTTCCCGCCAGGGATTCGGCCCGGATGTTCCTGCTTCATTAACGATCAAAGGTTTGAAACAACTGGTTGCCGGAGTCCGCTTCATCGAACGCGCCTTGCGAAATCCTGTGGATAAACAAGTGATGGCCGAAACCTTCACCGAGTTGCGGCAAGTTTTCGGCAAAAGCGTAGTCGCGGCACACGACCTAAAAGCCGGTCATCAACTGACGATCAGTGATCTGGCGTTCAAAAAACCCGGCACAGGAATTCCCGCCGCGCAGTACCGCGAAGTCCTGAATCGCCAGCTCTGCCGCGATGTCGCTGCCAACACTTTGTTTTCGGAGGAAGATTTTGAGTAAACGAAAAATCTGCGTGGTGCTGGTTGACCGCGCCAATTACGGCCGCATCAAACCCGTGATGAAAGCCATCAGCCAACGGCCAGAACTGGAACTGCAAATCATCGCTGCCGGAACGATGGTGCTGGAACGATTCGATCAACCGGTCAACGTCGTTCGTCAGGATGGATTTGACGTGAGCGGCGAAATTTATCTGGAACTGGAAGGTTCGACTCCGGCAACGATGGCCAAATCGGTTGGCTTTGGCGTCGTCGAATTCGCCAGCGAATTCCAGCGGTTGAAACCCGACGTCGTTCTATTGATCGGCGACCGTTACGAAATGCTGGCAGCGGCGATTGCCGCAGCGTACATGAATATCTGTATCGCGCACATTCAGGGCGGCGAGGTTTCTGGCTCAATTGATGAAAGCGCGCGCCATGCCATCAGCAAATTCGCGCACTTCCATTTTCCCAGCACGCAACGTTCCGCCGATTACCTGGTGCGAATGGGCGAACGCCCAGACACGATTCTGGCTGTGGGCTGCCCTTCGTCGGACATCGCGCGCACTTTTGATCGCAGTTTGTCATCGGAAATCGTCAACACTGGCGGAGGAGGTTCGCCGATTGATGTGAACAATCCTTTCCTGCTGGTGTTGTTTCACCCGACAACGACTGAATTCGGAGGCGAGCGCGGACAAATGGAAGCCGTGCTCGAAGCGTTGCGGCGTCTGGCAATGCAAACCGTGTTGTTGTGGCCAAACATAGACGCAGGTTCAGACCACATCAGCAAAGCGATTCGCAGTTTTCGCGTCAATCATCAACCCACCTGGCTGAGAAACCTGACGAACCTGTCGCCGGAAAATTATCTGAAGGTATTGGCCAATACGGCCTGCGCGATTGGGAATTCGTCCAGCTTTGTGCGCGATGCGGGATACTTCGGAACTCCGGTCGCGCTGGTCGGCAACCGACAGGAAGGTCGCGAAACTGACGCACACGTTACACGAGTCGCTCCGACGCCTGACGCTGTTTTTGCCGTCGCCCAAGCGCAGCTTGAGCATGGGCGTTACGCGCCCAGCAAATTGTACGGCGATGGTTATGTTTCCGAGCGCATCGCACAAGGATTGTGCGAACTGAAACCGTATATTCAAAAACGGCTGCATTACGTTTATGAGTAATCCAACGCCCAGGCTTTCTATCGTCATTCGTTGCCGCAACGAAGCCAACAGTCTTCGCAATGTGCTGGCTGCACTCAAAGCACAACGATGCGATTTCGACTGGGAAATCGTGCTAGTAGACAACGAATCCGAGGACGATACACGAAAGATCGCCGAAGAGTTCGGCGCGCGCATCGTGCCAATCAGCCGCCAGGAATTCAGTTACGGCCGGGCCATCAACTTCGGAGTCGCTGCGGCTAAAGGCGAACTGGTCATGCTGCTCAGCGCGCACGCGTTGCCGATTGGTTCGTACTTTCTGAATGCGGCGGTTGAACCATTCAACGATCCGCAAGTTGCCGCCGCTCGTTGTTTGCTGGTCACCAGCCCGCGCCAGCTTCAAACCTGGTATCAGCCGAAAGACATTCACTACGCTTCCGCCGAAGAACAACACAAAGCCGAAGCTGGCACAGCCTGGGTTGGCGAATATCCGACCGGAGGTTGTTGCGTCATTCGTCGCTCAGTTTGGGAAGAAGTGAAATACGACGAACAACTGGAATCGAACGAAGACAAATTGTGGGCTTCGCACGTGCTGGCCAGAGGCTGGAAAACCCGTTGTTGTTCTGAGGCCGTTTGGATGTACACGCGCAAGTACGGACAAAGCGAACGATTGATGCGGGAAATCCGCCAGCAAATTTCACTGTATCGAATCACCGGACGCGCTCCGCTGGGCGTTGGCAAATATTTGTGGTTGATAGTCCGCAGCCTGCTGGCGGCTCCATTGGTCGCGGCGCGTTACGTGTATGAAAACTTCACCTGGAATACAGGACTGGTCAGCGTTCCCTGGCGAGCCAAACGTTCGCCGAAATCAGGCAGCTTCGCAGAATTCGATCAAAAACGGTAAATGACGAATACAGACAATTTCTCAAAACCCGTGTGGCTGATTTCCGGTTTGGCGTTGGCAGCATTTGCCGTCTTTGGCAGCCCGTTTCTGTTGGATTACCTGAACAGCGGAGATCAATTGCCTGCAACATTGCAGATCGTTGATCCTCAGCTTTTTCAAAATGACGCAATTGTTGCGGCGATGGGCAAACTGAAAAGCGGTTTTTATCTGGCGCTGGCCTCCGCGATGAAACTACTGAACCTTCAACCTCAGCAAACGGAATCTGTCGCCTATGCTCTATTCGTCACCTCAAAGATTTTGTTAGTTGCGGGGATCGCAGCAGTTTGCCGGTCGTTGAAAAACAGCGTCTGGCTGTTCGTCGTGTTTGCCGCGTGGAGCTGTCACCAGAAAGCTTCGTTGTTGGGCAGCGTGACGCTGTTTATGCCGATCATTACGCATAACGAAGTCGCCTTGGTAATGGGTTTGTTCGCAATTGCCTGTTTGCTCCGCGAGCGAATCTTTTTGTTCTGGTTGCTGGCTGGATTGATGGTGTTGGTTCACGTGATTGTAGGGCTGCAATTCGTGCTGTGCTTTGTGCCAATGCTGCTGTGGCAACGCAAGTTCGACAAAGGCTTTCTGCTGGGCGGAGGCCTGTTCGTTGCCTGTTGCGCAATTTATTTGCTGATGATGGCTCCGGCGGCAATGAGCGCCGAGGAATGGCAGTTATTTCTTTCGACCAACGGTAACACCGGTCACATCTCGCTGTTCAGACATGGCTTGATAGATTGGTTTAGCTTTGTATCGGTCTTGGGGCTGGCTCTGATGGCGTTCAATCGGTTTTTGAACGATGACGCCGGATTTGGATTGCTGCGACGCGCAGCAATTTGCGGCTCTGTGATTGGCTTGCTGCTTTCGCTGGCAGCGGTGTTTAGCCGAGCGATGAAGCCGATGCTATTTCAACCGATGCGCGTGTTTTTTTGGGTGACACTGTTTTGCTTTTTGCTGATCGCCGCCGCAACGGTCGAAGCCTTTAAGAAATCTTCCCGGCTGGCTGGAATCCTGTTGGCCTCAGTGTTGGTGTTGACGGTGCTGAATTCAATCCTTGCACCAGGGTTTGCCTTTCTTGGCTTTGCTTACTTCATCGCTGAATGGTTCTTGGCAAGGCTGCTAAAGCGCGATGACTCCAGCGTCACGTTAGCATTTTCCATTCAGGCAATTTTGACTTTCTCTGTGATTGCGATCTTCGTGACTTGGGCACTTGGAACCAGACAGCCTGTCGGTTCGCTGCGGTCCCCTGTTCTTTTATTGCCAGGCGTAATTTGTTTGGCAGCACTGTTCGTGCCGAAACTGAAAAGTTGGCAGGTACCGATGGCTGTGGGGCTAATGCTTTATTGCCTGACAGCGGCGTCCATTTATCGGTACCAATACAACGAACGCTGGCTGGAAGCGGATTGGCGTGCCGTGAGATTGTGGGTTCAATCCAACACGCAAATCTCAGATCGGTTTATCACTCCGCCAGACCAGATTGGCTTCAGAGTCCTGTCGCTGCGCTCAACCGCCAGCGAAGCGTTGCCGCGTGTGATTTGGTCTGCGCCGTTTACAGCGTTGCAAAACAAACAGATAGCAGAACGAGCGGCAAAAGGTTATGCAAACAACTCGACCGACGCGGCTTATCTGTTTGAATTGGCTGGCGAATGGCGATGCAATTATGTGATTGCGCGCGGCACTTACGATCCGCGATTTGTGCCGTTGTTTCGCGCTGGCAAATTCAGCGTGTTGGAGGTACGGAACCGGGAGCGATAGCGACCGGGCTGGCTTGAAGGGAGCCGTATTCCAACGCACCCAGTCACCGCCCTCCTTTTTCCGTACCAATTGCTTATGAACATTCTCGGTTTAATTCCAGCGCGTGGAGGGTCGAAAGGCGTACCTCGCAAAAACATTCGGTTACTGGCGGGCAAGCCTCTGCTGGCTTACACCGCCGAAGCCGCACTGGCTTCCAACCGATTGTCTCGAATTATCCTGAGCACCGACGACGAAGAAATTGCTGCAGTCGGGCGAACTTGCGGCCTTGCAGTTCCTTTTCTTCGCCCAGCGGAATTGGCGCTGGATACGACTCCGACGTTGCCGGTGATTCAACATGCCGTGCAATTCCTGGAAGCTCAGGGCGAACGGTTCGACGCGATTTGCCTGCTGCAACCGACGAATCCCCTGCGACAAACCTCTGACATTGACGGCTGCATTGAACTGCTGGAAAGCGCCGAAGCCGACACAGTTTTCACCATGCTGGCAGTGCCTGCGGAACACAATCCGCACTGGGTGTATTTCAGAACGGCGGACGGTAGTTTGCGGTTAAGCACAGGTGAAGCGGCGCCAATTCCGCGTCGACAGGATTTGCCGCCAGCCTTCCACCGGGAAGGTTCGGTCTATGTGGCTCGACGCGATGTCGTCATGCTCGAAAATAGCCTGTACGGAGCGCGAGTGATTGGTTTTGAAATCGAACGCAGCCGTAGCGTCAACATAGACAACCTGGAAGATTGGACGAAAGCAGAACTGCTCATTCAAGAAAAAGCCCCATCAAAGGACAACAAGATGGCTCAAAATGCTCGAATGCGTTTGGAGCCCAATTCGTAATAACCTGCTGCCCCTTTCGAGACTGTATGTGTGGAATTGTCGGAATCTTTGGCCAGAGTTATTCACCGACCAAACTGGAAGCGATGATTGCCAGTCAGCATCATCGTGGGCCTGACGCAACGGGTTCTTATCTGTCGCCTGCCGGGTTTGCCGGAATTGGTCACAACCGCTTGAGCATCATTGACCTGTCGCCTGCCGGTCGCCAGCCGATGAGCAACCACGACGGTTCGTTGCAAATCGTGTTCAATGGGGAGATTTACAACTACCTGGAATTGCGTGCCGAACTTGGCGATTATCCATATCGCAGCCAGTCAGACACTGAAGTTTTACTCGCTGCTTATGAAAAATGGGGCGAAGCATGCCTGGATCGGCTCATTGGAATGTTCGCGCTTCTGATCTGGGACGAACGCAATCAAACCTTGTTTGCTGCGCGAGACCGGTTTGGTGTAAAGCCGCTGTATTACCACCACGCGGCGAATGGCACGCTGCGAGTGGCCAGCGAAATCAAAGCGCTCCATGCTTCCGGCGTTCCGCCTTTTCCGGATGAAACAAGCTGGGCGACGTATCTGACTTACGGATATTACGACCACGGCGAGCGGACGTTCTGGCAGGATGTGTTGACCCTGCCGCCAGGACATTCCTTCACTTGGCGCGAAGGCAAATTGCGGATAAAGCGTTGGTACGATCTGGCCGCGCAGGCTGAAATCGCCGAAGACACTCGCCCGTTCAAAGAAGTCGAAGAAGAATATTTAGCCTTGCTGACAGATAGTGTTCGATTGCGATTTCGTTCGGATGTTCCAGTGGGCATCAACCTGAGCGGAGGGTTGGATTCTTCGACGCTGCTTGGCCTGGTTCATGCCGTGCAGGGAGACGACAGCAGCGTTCGCGCCTTTACCTTCGTCTGCGGTGATCCCAATTACGACGAATTGCCGTGGGTCGAACAGATGTTGCAGCGAACCCGCCATCCGCTGACCATTTGCCGCTTATCAGCTGAAGACGTGCCTGCCCTGGCAGATTCTGTTCAACTGGCACAGGATGAACCCTTTGGCGGAATGCCGACGCTGGCTTACGCACGTGTGTTTGAAGAAGCGCGGGCTCAGGGCGTCATCGTGTTGCTGGACGGTCAGGGCATGGACGAACAATGGGCGGGTTACGATTACTACAATGTTTCGTCGAACGGTTCCGGCGTCGCCACGGTGCAGGGCGTCAAGGAAAGCCCGGTCCGGCCTGAATGCCTGAAACCGGAATTTCGAGAACTGGCCGTGAATTTCGAGCCATCAAAACCGTTCAGCGACCGGCTTCGCAATCTGCAATTTCGCGATGCGCGGTTCACCAAAATTCCTCGCGCGCTTCGATTCAGCGACCGGGTTTCCATGCGAGCGTCAACGGAATTGCGCGAACCATTTCTGGATCACAGACTTTTTGAATTGGCTTTGCGGCAACCGATTGAGCGCAAGCTGAATAGCGGGCAAGGCAAATGGATGTTACGGCAAATCACCCAAGCGTTGTTACCAGCAGGAGTCGTCGAAGCGCCGAAACGCCCGCTGCAAACTCCGCAGCGCGAATGGCTGCGCGGCCCGCTGAGCCATTGGGTGGAAGAAACGCTGGAATCTGCGTTCAGCAGACACGCCAAATACTGGCTGGACGAAGCCAAAGTTCGTGACGCCTGGCGGCAGTTTCAGCAAGGCCCGAATGACAACAGCTTTTTTGTCTGGCAATGGATTTCCGTCGGACTGTTCAACAAACTTAAAAACAACAGAATGCCTAAAGCGAATGTGGGATTGATTGTCTGAGTCAAAATCGTGCCCGGCACTGACTCGTTGAGATCTTATGAGTGATTTGAGAATCGAAGCAGTGGGATTATCCAAGCGGTATTCCCTGACAGCAAAACGCGAACGGTACAAAACCTTGCGCGACCGCATGGCCGAAATGGCAACCGCGCCCTTTCGCAAAATCGGCGCAGCCTTTAGCCGGAACGGAGCCAAGGCAGCTCTCGACAAAAGCAACACGTTCTGGGCGTTGCAAGATGTGTCATTCGAAGTCAGAGCCGGTGAAGTCATTGGCATTATCGGTCGCAATGGCGCGGGCAAAACCACGCTGCTGAAACTGCTGTCGCGCATCACCGAACCAACGAATGGATACGCAGATGTTCACGGAAGAGTCGGTTCGCTGCTGGAAGTCGGCACAGGCTTTCACCCGGAATTGAGCGGACGCGAGAACATCTTTTTGAACGGGGCGATTCTGGGAATGCGTCGCAACGAGATCGAACGAAAGTTCGATGAGATCGTCGATTTTGCCGAAGTGGAACGTTTCATTGATACGCCGGTGAAACATTATTCCAGCGGGATGTACATGCGGCTGGCGTTTGCCGTTGCCGCGCATCTGGAACCGGAAATCTTGCTTGTGGACGAAGTGCTGGCGGTGGGCGATGCAGCATTCCAGAAAAAATGCCTGGGCAAGATGGGCGAAATCACCAAAGAAGGTCGCACCGTTTTGTTCGTCAGTCACAACATGGGCGCGGTGCGTTCGCTGTGCAACAAAGGCCTGGTGCTGAGCGAAGGTAAATTGATCGAATCCGGCGACATCAGTCGTTGCATCGAACGTTACTACAAAGGCATCGGCGCGCTGGTCAGCGGCGAAGCTGAAGCCAACACCACGCACTCGCGCTTTGGCCCTGTGCTGTTGAATGGCACGCTGGATAATTCTCTGTCGCAATCCGAAGGCTTCACCGTTTCCACGACCTTGCACATTGACCAGCCAATCAGCGGCTTCACATTGTATTGCATGCTGGAAGACATCGGTGGCAGCTTCATTTTTCATCAGCGCGAAGAAAGCAATGCGCTGGGGCTGCGCTCTCTGGCCGCAGGCAAATACGACATCTCGGTCAACGTCCCTGCACTGTGGCTGAATCCGGGGCTGTACGCGCTGTATTTCAAGATTTTCTTTTGGGGCGAATATGGTTCGACCCGCCACGTATCCGACAAACTCATGCTGGACGTGACCGGCGTCAGCAGCACAGCCACGGCAGTTTTGCATCCTGAAGTCGGCTGGTCCGTTCAAATGAAACAATAGCATTGAAAAACGGACGCATAACTTTTGAACTCACTTCCAAGGACGTAACAACGAAACGCTGTCCAAGGCGATAGCAGAGTCTTCGCCCCAAGCCTGAAATTCATGCAACAAGTAGACGTAGTTCATCTCACTTCCAAGCCACCTTTTACGCCCGGCTCGTTCAACCGCCTGGTTGGCATGCAGATGGAAAGACTGACAGGATTCAGCCAGGCGACGATCAGTTATTGGGATCAACCGCTACCGGCAAACGCTTCCACCAAAAACACCATTCTGGTGAACAGCGACGGTTTGTCTTTGACCCACAAAGCCCTGCTGAGATTTCCTGAACGTTGGCGGAGCAATCGGTTCAATGGAGTTTCAGGACGTGAGAGTCTGATTTATCTGTGGCAAATCATTGACACTCTGCCGAAGCTGAAGCCGAAAGTGGTGGTGTGTTACGACAATTACAAATTCGGAGCTGTCCTGCGACAACACATAACTTGGCCGTGCCGATTAGTGCTCAGTCAACATGGACTTTCGTATCATTTGCCTGCTGACCAGGGGACCAGACTTTACAGCTTGCAATCGTTTGATGCTGTGTGGGCGTTGACCCAAAAGTGTTATCGGTTTGATCGTGAGCGCATCACCGCGTATGAGCCTCTGGTCAATGTCATTCCTGACTGGATTGATATGGACTTATTCCATCCGGTTACGGACGAAAAGAAAAAAGAACTGCGGAGCACCTGGAATTTGCCGGCTAACGCTCCGGTTGTGCTGTGGCTGAGCCGATTGGTTCCGAAGAAAGGCGCTCACGTGGTGCTGCAATCCTGGGGCGAAATCATCAAAGAGTTTCCTGACGCCATTTTGTGGATTGTCGGCGGTGGTGAACCAAGCTACATCAATTACCTGCAAGCTCTGATCAAAAATTTGAAGTTGGCAAACAACGTCCGACTGCAAGGAGCCGTTGCGCCAGAATTGACGCCGACCTGCTACCAGACTTCGGATGTTTATGTATTCCCGACACTGTTCAGCGCCGAAGGGTTCGGCTTGTCGCTCCTGGAAGGAATGTCTTGCGGTCTGGCCTGCGCAGCCTCGGACATTGAAATTCTGCGCGAACTTTACACCGAAGAGACTCTCTTGTTCGTGCCCGACCCAAATATGGAAGACGCTTTTGTGAATCCGATTCTGAGTTTGTTGCGCGCGCCTGAACTGCGTGCCCGTATGGGCAAAGCCGCGCGAGCGTTTGGCGAACAGCATTACCATCACGAAAAAGTCCTGCCACAATTGAAACAGTTCTATTGCCGTCAGATGGCGTATTTGGGAGGTCAATCGTGAATCTGGCCCTGCTGATTCCAGATGGTGTAGGCGTTCGCAATTTCGTCTTAGGCACCTTCCTCAAACAAGCCAGTCAGACAGCCAATTGCCAGGTGCTGCATTCTATTCCAGACAGTTTGCTGCCCGCATATCAAGACAATTTCAGCGCAGAATTGAAGTGGGAGCGGTTGATTCCCTATCGCGAAACTCCGCTTTCGATGACGCTGCGGTACGCGCTGGCGTTTGCGCACATGCAATGGGCAGGAACGGTTTCCATGCGAAACAATTTGCGCCAACCGATCAAAGGTTCCTGGCGCAGGCAAACCATTCAACGAACGGCTCGGCTGATGGGACGAGCGTCGGCGTCGCAACCAGGCATTCATCGGCTGGATCAATGGCAAACCAACGTCGTGCTGCAATTGCCTGAAGTTGACCATTACCGGCGAATGTTTCAGCAAACAAAACCATCTGTTGTCTTTTGTTCGCATCAGCGCCCGCCCGAAGTGTTGCCCGCCGTGTTGGCGGCGCGAAGCCTGGGCATTCCGACGGCAACATTCATCTTCAGTTGGGACAATCTGACCAGCAAAGGCCGCATTGCCGCTCCGTTCGATCACTTTCTGGTGTGGAGCGAGTTGATGCGCACGGAACTTTTGCGGTTTTATCCGGATGTCACGCCGGATCGAGTGCACGTCGTAGGCACTCCGCAGTTTGATCCTTACGCAGCCACTGAACTTCACTGGACCAGGGAAGAATTTTTCGCGCGCGTCGGCGCGGACTTGTCCCGCCCATTGATTTGCTATTCAGGCGGCGACACCGGAACCGCGCCTGAAGATCATCTTCACGTTCGCGCTTTGATGGAAATGATCCGCGATGGAAAGATCAAACATCGTCCACAAATTTTGCTGCGGCCTGCCCCAGTGGACGATGGCGTTCGTTACAACGACGTGCGGCGCGATTTTCCCGAATTGGTTTATGCAGCACCATCCTGGATTCACGCGGAACCAGGTAATTGGGCCAGCGTCATTCCATCCGCCGACGATGTGCAGTTCCTGGCCAACCTGACGCGACACGCTGACTTGAATATCAATCTGGCTTCGACAATGACGTTGGATTTTGCGATTCACGACCGCCCGGTGGTCAACATTGCGTTTGATATGAGCGATCCGCCACCGCACGGCAAACCGTTGTGGGAGTATTACTACCGTTTTGATCATTACCGCCCGATCGTAGAAATCGGCGCAGCGCGGTTCGCGCGTTCCTGCGATGAGCTGGCCGAACACATCAACGCCTATCTGGAAAACCCCTCTCTTGAACGCGACGCCCGTCGCAAATTGGTGGAGCTGGAAGTTGCGCTGCCCATTGGCCGAGCCAGTCAAAAGATCGTTGAAACGTTAAAACAGATTTCGAACGATCCCGCCTGACCACACGTTTTCCCATGCACATTTGTTTTCTCTGCAACGAATATCCTCCAGGCCGGCACGGTGGTGTCGGCAGCTTTACGCAAACGCTGGCTCGCGCGTTGGTTTCCTGCGGCCACAAAGTCACGGTCATCGGACTTTATCATTGCGAAAAAATTGCCGACGAACGCGACGAAGGCGTTCGAGTTGTGCGAGTTCCGCACGCAAAATTGCCGGGCACAGGGTTTCTGATCAACGGAGCCAGATTGCGCTATGTGTTGCAACATCTCCAGGCTCAGGATGCAATTGATGTTGTGGAAGGTCCCGAGTTGAGCCTTTCGATGATTCCGGCGAATTTTCCCGCCGCCAAAGTCATTCGCATGAATGGCGGCCACAAGTTTTTTGCTGCTACGTTAGGGGAAAAACCTAAACCGTGGCGCAGCTGGTTGGAACGTCGTTCGTTTTCGCGCGCGGATCATCTGTGCGCGGTCAGCCGTTACGTCGCCGAAACCACACGGCAGTTGCTGCACCTTGGGAACCGGCCAATTACCATTTTGCCCAATCCTGTGGACACGTCTCGTTTCTGTCCCCATCCATCGCACCTGGAAGAAGAACGTTTGATTCTCTTTGCCGGAACGGTCTGTGAGAAAAAAGGCGTGCGCCAACTAGTTCAAGCAATGCCGCAGATTGTGCAGGCCGTCCCGAAGGCTCGATTGTGGGTCGCCGGTCGAGATTGGCACGATCCGCAAACCGGTGAGTCTTTCATTGAAAAACTTCGCCGCTTAATTCCGCCGGAGTTAACGGATCAAATTGTTTTTCAAGGCATGATTGAACACGCGCAATTGCCAACCATGATGGCGCGCGCTTCGATCTGCGTTTATCCGTCCCACATGGAAGCGATGCCGTTGGCATGGCTGGAAGCGCTGGCGATGGGTAAAGCCGTTGTCGCCAGTCAAACCGGCCCTGGCCCTGAAGCTATTGAAGATGGTGTCTCCGGATTGCTGTGTGATCCGCACGATCCGAACTCGATTGCAGAAAAGATCATCTTGCTTCTCAAGGATCAGGAATTGCGCCGACGCTTGGGACACGAGGCGAGGCAACGAGCGGTCAATTTGTTTTCTGTGGAAACGCTGGTCAGTCGCAACCAGGAATTTTACGCGCACTGCAAGGCAACAGCCGCGAAGTAATGTTGAAGTCGTCTCTTCAGTTTTTGCTTCGTCTCCACCTATTCATCTGATTGGCATCCAATGAAACTTGGCGTCGCAACAACCTGCCAGCACATTTTTTATCAAGGTCAGTGGTGGACGTATGAACCGTTCGTGCTGGAAATGAACATTTGGCATGAACTCTTTGACGAACTGATTGTCGTGGCTCCGCAAGATTCAGGGCCTCCACCGAAATTCTGGGCGCCTTACAAAAACTCTACTGGAATTACCGTGGTGCCATATCGCCAAGACAAAGGAAGCGGGATGAATCAGGAAGCATCCAGCTTCGGGGAAATTCCGCGAATGCTTTACGCGCTGATCAAAGCGGCTCTGATAAGCGATGCGTTTCATTTGCGTTCGCCAGCCAGCATCTCGTTGCTGGCGTCGTTAGTTGTGCCGTTATTGCAGCGAAAACGCTGCGCGAAATTTGCCGGGCAATGGACAGGCTATCCAGGCGAACCGCGCACTGTTCGCTGGCAACGAGCAATCCTGAAATCGAACTGGTGGAACGCGCTGGTGACGGTGTACGGAGAATGGCCAGATCAACCTGCGCACGTCGTTCCCTTTTTCACCTCTGTGCTGAATGCACAGCAATCCTCTCGCGCCCAAGCCGCAGCTCAATCCAGAAGCGTCGCTGATCTGACCAAGCGAAACTTGCGGCTGCTGTTTGTTGGCAGATTGTCGAAATCCAAAAACATTCATCCGATTATTCAAGCCATTGCCGAATTGAAAGCAGAAGGAATTGCCGTTGAATGTGACGTCATCGGCGATGGCCCGGAGCGCAGCGCCTTGGAAACGCGCGTCGCTGACACAGGATTGCAAGCCCAAGTGCGATTTGCCGGAGGCTTGGAATTTGATCGCGTGCTAGATTTTTACGAACGCGCCGACGCATTGGTGCTGATTTCTGAAACCGAAGGCTGGCCCAAAGCCATTGCCGAAGCGATGGCGTTCGGCCTGGTCTGCATTGGATCGGATCGCGGCCTGGTTCCCTGGATGCTCGGCGCTGGGACCAAAGAACCTCGCGGAATTGTCATCCCTCCGGGAAACGCGAATGCGCTGGCGAACACGTTGCGACAAATGATTGCCGCGCCTGCCGAACACTTTGAAATGGGACAACGCGCCGCTGCGTGGAGCAGTCATTATTCGCTGGAAGGATTGCGCGAAGCCTTGCGCCAACTGTTGAACAAACACTGGCAAATCGAACTGAAGTGAAGTTTCTAGAACACCCGAAAATTCGTTCCTTGTCGCCGCAGCGCGCCGCGTTGGTGGTAGCGTTGTGTTCACTCGCGGCGTTGCTGTTGTTTTGGCGAATAGTTCCCTCCGAAGCCCAAGCCAACGAAAACAGCGATTACCTGAATTTTTACGAACCCGTCGCCCAGAATCTGCTCGCGGGCAAAGGACTGGTCAACAACAGTGGCCAGCCAGCCACGCATTATCCGCCTGCTTATCCTTTGTTGTTGGCTGGGGCGTTTAAACTGGCATCCTGGTTCTCGCTTTCGACAACCACAGCCAATCTCGCGTTGACACTGCTCAGCCACGTATTGGCTGCTGTCTTCATCTTTTTACTGGCGCGGAAGTTGTGGTCAACCGGCGGCGCGTTTTTTGCGGCACTGGCCTGGATCAGTTATCCGCCGATTCTCTGGCTAACCAAACAGCCCAACAGCGAAATTCCGTTTATGGCGGTGTTTTATGGCAGCGTTTGGTTGTTATGGACAGCATACTGGCGACAAGCACGCTGGCACGTTTATGTGCTGGCCGGAATGCTGGGCGGAATCGCCGCGCTGATTCGTCCGATTGGCTTGGGCGCGATGGTGATGATGAGCGCCGGTTTGTTGCTGGCAGCGCGCGGCCAGAACTTCCGAATGCGAATGGCGCTGGTAGCATTTTTGCTGTTTGGCAATCTGCTGGCGATTTTTCCGTGGCAGGTTTGGGTTTATGCCCGCACAGGCAAAGTCGTGTTGCTGAGCGGCAACCTTGTGCCCAGCATCCGGGACGGATTGCGCTTTGCGGTGAACCTGAAACGTTATCGCCAAGCCGTGCCTGTTCCCGATGATGTGCGCGCGATGATGCAGCGGATTGATTCCCGGTTTAATGAAATGACGTCGTTGACGACAGTCGCCAAGGTTGTGCGCGACGAAGCCAGTCCGCAACCAATCGCTCTAGTCAAACTGTTGTTGATCAAAGCGGCGCGCAGTTGGTATGCCACCGACAGCGGACGGCGCGAAGGTTTGATTCTGCTCTTTCAAGTTGCCTATTTGAGCTTGGTGGCCATCGGCGGATGGCGAGCCTGGAAAGCGGGCGGACCATCACGAGAATTATTTTTCGGCATCGTTCTAACACTGCTGTATTTCTGGGGAATGACGGTTCTGACGCTTTCGATTTTGCGCTATCTGACGCCGATCCTCGGATTATCGTTCACGCTGTTGCCCGGCGTGCTTCGATTCGGAAACACGATCGGTAAAAAGCGTGATTCCGGCGATTTATCGCTTTCTGCGGCTCCGCTGTCTACCGGTCACAAGACCGACTTAGCCACAGGCGTGATGCACATTACGGACACCCTGGACAGCGGCGGAGCCGAGCGAATGGCCGTCAACTTAGTCAACCATCTGCCGCGTGACCGGTACAAAGTGTTTCTTTGCACCACTCGACGCGATGGAGTTCTGGCCGATCAAGTCACAGACGAAGTCGAACGCTTGCGCTTGGAACGAGCCGGGAGGTTTGATCTTCACGCGATTTCCAAGCTCAGAAGCTTTATCGCCACGCATGACATTCGTGTATTGCACGCGCATAACACCTCGCTGTTCATCGCATTGGTTGCGGCGGCGTTTCCGCCGTATCCGGCTGTCATCTGGCATCATCACACTGGCCGATATGCGATGGAAGACCGAGCCGCACGCATTTACCGGCTGGTCGCACGGCGAATCAGCCGCGTCATCACCGTCAATCAGGAACTGGCCGAATGGACGCATCGGCGATTGGGCATTCCAGCCCAACAGATTCAATACATTCCGAATTTCGTCGGCAACACGTCGTCACAGCCCCCAGTCGAATTGCCCGGCGAAAAAGGCAAACGAATTGTGTGCGTTGCCAACATTCACCCGGACAAAGATCATTCGACGCTCTTGCGGGCAATGAGTCGCGTCCTCCAGCGGGTTCCCGACGCACATTTGTTGCTGGCAGGTGAAGCGCGGAATGCGAATTATCTGAAAACTGTGACGACCGAACTGGTCAGGCTGGGGCTAAGCAATAACGCCACATTGCTCGGCCAACAAACAAACATTCCGCAAGTTCTCGACGCCTGCGACATTGGAGTGCTCAGTTCAGTGTCGGAAGGGTTGCCGATGGCTCTGCTGGAATATGGGATGGCAGGACTGGCAGTCGCCGCGACTGAAGTTGGACAATGCGCCGAGGTTTTGGATTTTGGCAACGCAGGTGTCACGGTTCCGAAATCCGATCCCGATCGATTGGCCGACGCTTTGGTGTCGTTACTGGAATCGTCCGAAATGCGCCACGAATTTGGCAACAGGCTTCGAACGAGAGTCAGGGAAAAATACAGCGCCAGCACAGTCATTGCTGAAGTTTGCCGAATGTACCAGGAGGTGCTAAATCCTATCGGTGCCCAGATTAGTACGGAGCGTTAAATGATAGATCGAACTTTTATCACCCCGCTCAATCCCAATTTGCCAGGCAACCGACACCAATCCGGCTCGGTTCAGCAGAAATTGGTTCGAGCGTTGGGACTGCCGGATTCAAAAGCCATTCCTGTCTTGCTGTTGCTGCACGCGATGCTGGGGCCACTGCTGTTGGTTTCACCTGCCGTTGCGTTGCTGCACATGGGCGCCATCACGCTGCTTGGAATTTGGTGGTCGGCCCTTTCGCCCAGAACAGAACAGATCACCTGGATTTGCGCCTACATTGTCGGCGCAGAGGTGTTGTGGCGAATGGTGGACGCGACGATTTTCTGGGAGTTTGGCAAATACAGCATCATCGCGTTTCTGTTGATGACGATGATTCGCACTGGAAAATGGAGCGGCGTCTTTCTGCCGTTTCTCTTTTTTGCGCTGCTGTTGCCATCCAGCGTGCTGCCGACGGCCAACATGGGAACCGAGGAGTTGCGAAAACAACTCAGCTTCAATTTGTCAGGACCGCTGGCGTTGGCGGTTTGCACCTGTTTTTTCTGGCAAACGACACTTTCAGCCGAACAGTTACAGCGAATGTTTCTGGCGTTGATTTGCCCGATTGTGTCCATCGCTTCGATTGCGTTGTTCGGCATTCTGGCAAATTCCAAGCTGAGTTTTAACAACAGTTCGAACTTTGCCACCAGCGGCGGGTATGGGCCCAATCAGGTTTCCGCGGTGTTAGGTCTGGGCGCGTTGGCGGCGTTCCTGTGGATTTTCCATAAAAACGTGACCCGGTCGCTGAAGATCACCTTGCTGACAACGGCAGTCTTTTTGATGGCGCAAAGCGCGCTAACGTTTTCGCGCGGAGGTTTATACGCGGCGGCGACGGCGGCAATTCTGGCAGCGTTTTATTTGATTCGTGACCGGCGATTACGCGCGCAATTCGCGTTGGGTGCTGTGGCGGTGTTTGTCGTCGTGAACTTTCTTGTGCTGCCTCAATTGGATCAGTTCACAACCGGCGCGCTTTCCAAACGATTCAGCGATACGCGAATGTCTGGACGTGATCGAATCATCATGGACGACCTGGAAGTGTTCAATGAACACATGCTGTTTGGTGTGGGCCCGGGCCAAGCCAAAGTCTTTCGCCAGGGACACAACAAAGCGGCGGCTCATACGGAATTTTCACGCTTGCTGGCGGAACACGGCGTGTTTGGATTGGCGGCGTTGCTCTTGATGATCGGATTGGCGTGGCGTCATTTTCGGCGCGCCCAAACTCCACAAGCCAAAGCGATCGTCGTCGCGCTGACCATTTGGAGTTTTCTGAGCATGGCTTCCGTAGCCATGCGAACTGTTGCGCCTGCATTCTTGTTCGGCTTAGGCGCTGCAATGTTTTTGTTCCCAGGACAGGAAGGGGAACGAATGGAACCGCCCACTCCTGCCAGCGACTATGCCTACCGATAAAACGCAGAAGGACAGTTCTGCCTTCATCCTTCCGCGAATTCTGATGGTGTCCACCTTTCTTTCGCACAAAGATGGGAGCCATTCCGTCGCTGAAGACCTGGCCGACAGATTGCGCAACGAAGCAGAAGCAATCATCTGCGTTTCATCGAAGCGGTCAGGATTGATGCGAAGCCTGGATATGGTCGCAACAACGTTGCAACGTCGACGAGATTACGACGTTGCCATTGTTGGGCTATACAGCGGACGAGCTTTTTTGTGGGGCGAAGCAGTTTCGTGGTTGTTGGAAAAACTCGGCCGCCCTTTTGTGATTTCCATGCACGGAGGCGCGTTGCCGAACTTCGCCAAACAACATCCGCAACGCGTCGCCAACACATTGCGCAAAGCGGCTGTGGTGACCGCTCCATCCCGCTTTTTGGCGGAATTGATGCGCCCTTATCGCGACGACATTGTGTTGCTGCCTAACCCGATTAAGCTTGAACGCTATCAATTCCGGTTGCGAGAAACAGCTTCGCCGACCTTAATTTGGCTGCGTGCATTTCATCAGATTTACAACCCTGAACTGGCAATCAATGTCGCGGCAAAGTTACGCAAGGAATTTCCTGAACTCAATTTGACGATGGTCGGCCCGGACAAAGGCGATGGCAGTCGCCAGCACACTGAACAATTGGCAAAAGAACTGTTTTCATCCACAAAGGCACACGAAGAAGTCACGAAGAAAGGCAAAGAAGAATCGGTTTTTCTTCCTGATCCTTCGTGTGCCTTCGTGGATGAACGTGTCTTGATGCCTGGCGGGATTGCCAATTCCGAAGTTCCGGCCTGGTTGAATCGCGGCGATATTTTCCTTAACACGACCAACGTGGATAACACTCCGGTCAGTGTAATCGAAGCGATGGCTTGCGGTTTGCCCATCGTCAGCACGAACGTTGGCGGTTTGCCGTATTTGCTGGATGATGGCGAGAATGCGCTGCTCGTCCCCCCCAACGATGCCGAAGCAATGGCCGCAGCCGTTCGCCGCGTGCTGACTGAACCCGGCTTGGCGGAACGACTTTCGCGCAATGCACGTCGCAAAGCCGAAAGCTTCGATTGGGCAAACGTCTTGCCAATGTGGAGAGAGTTGCTTGGGAAGATTCGATAAGATTTATGCGAAGTTGCCAGTCTGGGCGCAGCACGCTGCCGTCAGCAGCTTCGGCCTGTATTGGTACTGGCAAAGGTTCGGCGGCGATTATCAACACTCGCTCCAAGACTTTTTAGCTCGTGACCGATTCAGCCACGAGGAATGGCAAACGTGGCAGCACGTTAAACTGAAAGAATTGCTTAGCGCAGCAGCGGAACACGTTCCGTTTTATCGCGACACCTGGAACGAATCGGAAAAGAATGCAGCAAAAGCTGGCCAGTTGAACGCGCTGCCGCTGCTGGAAAAAGCCCCAATTCGCGCCAACCCGCATTCGTTTTTGCGACAAGACTTGAACCTCAAAAAACCGCTGACTTTTTTCACCAGTGGTTCAACGGGAACTCCGATTGCCAGCTTATGGACGGCGGCGGAGCTCCGAGATTCAATGGCGGTGCGTGAAGCACGGTCGGCAAACTGGGCAGGCGTTTCGTTCACAGTTCCGCGCGCAACGTTTTCCGGACGAATGGTAGAACCCAACCCATTGAGTCAGGGGCCGTTTTACCGCTTCAACCTGGTTGAGCGACAAGTTTACTTTTCCCCTTTTCACCTTCGCCAAGACACAGCGCGGCTGTATGTCGAAGCGTTGCGCAAGCATAAAGTTCAGTGGCTGACTGGCTACGCGGTTTCTTATTACCTGCTGGCGAAATTCATTTTGGCGGAAAAGCTGGAAGTTCCCGCGACGCTGAAAGCCATCATTACGACCAGCGAAAAAGTGACGGCGGAAATGCGCAGCGTAATGGAATCAGCCTTCGGTTGCAGAGTTTTTGAAGAATACAGCACCGTCGAAAACGTGCTCTTCGCCAGCGAATGCGAAGCCGGCCGGTTGCATGTCAGCCTGGACGTTGGAGTGGTTGAAATTCTGCGGCCCGACGGAAGCTGCTGCGATCCCGGCGAAGTCGGCGAAGTCGTAGCCACCAGCTTGATGCATTACTCGCAACCGTTTGTTCGCTTTCGGCTTGGCGATTTGGCGGCCTGGGATGGCCAACCGTGCGGTTGCGGGCGAGCAATGCCCGTTATCAAAGAAGTCGTCGGACGAATCGAAGACGTGGTTACTGGCCCCGACGGACGCCAACTGGTTCGTTTTCACGGCATTTTCGTCAATCAGCCCAACGTCTGCGAAGGTCAGATCATTCAAGAAGCGCTGGACCGAATTCGCGTCAAAATCGTTCCGACGCCAGAGTTTAACGAAACCGATGTAGCGGACATCATCGCGCGCGTACAGCAACGGTTGAGCGATGAAGTTCAGGTCATCGTCGAACCAGTCACCAAAATTCCACGAACCCAATCCGGCAAATTCAAAGCTGTGATTTCCCTGCTCGATAAACAACCAGAACATTGACCCCAATGGATAAGCCCCAACTACTCCCGTTCGTCACCGTCGTCATGCCTGTCCGCAATGAAGCGAATTACATCGTCCGCAGCCTGACGTCCGTTATGGAACAAGACTATCCGGCAGATCGAATGGAAGTGATCGTTGCCGACGGAATGTCCAACGATTCGACCAGAGAAATCGTCAAGCTGTTTCAATCGCGTTTTGCCAACATCCGGCTAATAGACAACCCCGGCAAGATTGCTCCGACGGGATTGAACCGTGCGACAGAACTGGCCGAAGGAGAAATCATCGCTCGCGTGGACGGTCATTGCGAAATCGCGCCGGATTACATTCGCCATGCGGTTGAACACCTGCAAGCCGAAAACGTGGACGGCGTAGGCGGGCCGATTGAAACCATCGGCGAAACCGCGACGGCGGAAGTAATCGCCGCTGCCATGAGTTCCGCGTTTGGCGTCGGCGGTTCGGCGTTTCGCACGGTAAAAGACAAAACGATGCTGGCTGACACCATCGCTTTTCCGGTTTACAAACGAACGATCATCGAACGCGCCGGAGGTTACGACGAAGAGCTGGTTCGCAATCAAGACGACGAATACAACTACCGTCTGAGGAAGCTCGGCGCAAAGCTGTTGCTGGCAGCGGATGTTAAGTCGAAGTATTACAGCCGAGGCACGATGCAGAAACTGTTCAAGCAATATTTCCAGTACGGTTTTTGGAAAGTGCGTGTGCTGCAGAAACATCCGCGCCAAATGTCGTTGCGGCAATTCATCCCTCCGGCCTTTGTGGCATCGCTTGTCGGCTCAATTGGTTTAGGCCTGATTTCGCTGTTCGGTTGGTGGATTTTTGCCGGAATAATTGGTTGCTATCTCACAGTGAATTTGATAGCTTCGGCTCGCATCCTGTTAAGCAATCGCCCCTTCCGATTTCAATTTTTTCTTTTACCGGCCGTGTTTGCCTCGCTCCATATGAGTTACGGCCTGGGATTCCTTGTCGGGTTCGTCAAATTCGCTCCCCGATGGCGAATGAAGCGCTGAACTCGCTAAATTTTATAAAAATTCTTCCGCAATTATCGAAATTCCCTGCTGTGCCCCAGCGAGCATTATGGATAAGCAAGAAGTACGTCTGGTGCCAATCTCCGGTGAGCAATCACCTAAACCCATTTCAAAATCAAATTCTAAGCTTTATCCGGCGGCGGTGAAATCCGTTTCTGTGCGAGTGCTGATTGTATGTTTGGCGGCGATCGCATTCGTCAATGCGCCCGCCTGGTTTGGGCGACTGCTGGCGGCGGCGGCTCCGCCGCGAATTGATGTGACAACCGCCTCTCTGTCAACGACTTCAATCGGGTTGAACTGGCGACTGGTAAATGTGACCAACGTCAGCCAGGTGCAAATTTTCCGTTCACTATCCTCGGACAATGGCTTTACTCTGATTCGCACGGCGGCGGCGAATGCGACAGCACACACCGATGTCGGTCTGGCAGCAAACACAACCTACTTTTACCAACTCAAAGCAGTTTCCACACTCGGCAGCCAGCAAGCGCTTTCGGATATTGTGAGCGTTAAAACGTTAACCGGAGCCCCCAGTCCAACACCAACTTCGACTCCGACGGCTACGCCGACGCCAACTCCATCACCAACACCAACTCCGACTCCAACGGGAACGCCGACGCCGTCACCAACGGCACCCCCTTCGCCAACGCCAATTGTGCCAGGGAATTTGCCCGGAATTTATGTGACGACCAACGGTTCGCCGAGCGGTGACGGTTCTCAGGCTCGCCCCTTGGACATTGCGACGGCGCTAGCTTACGGCAAAAGCCCTGCGAAACCCGGAGACACCATCTGGATTCGCGGCGGAACATATAAAGCCAACGAATTTCGTAGCTCCGTTCGCGGCACCGAAAGCGCACCAATCAATGTTCGAGCCTACCCGGGCGAACGAGTCATTCTGGATGTTCCGCTGGATGCCTGGGCCGTGTTAATCCCCGAAGGGCCGTGGACAAATTTCTGGGATCTGGAACTGACCTGCTCCGATCCAAATCGCACAAGAACCCGGCCTGCGGGCGTGAACGTCTATGGCCCCAACACCAAGTTCATCAATCTGATTATTCACGACACAGGCGTAGCCGCTGGCATGTGGACCCCTGCAACGGATTCCGAAATCTACGGCTGCATCATTTACCGTAACGGCTGGCAAGCCGTCAGCGGAGATCGCGGCCACGGCCACGGCATTTACGCGCAGAACGAAACCGGTGTGAAAACGATGACCGACAACATCGTCTTCAACCAGTATGGGTATGGCATTCATGCATACACGGAAAACGGAGCGATCAAAGGTTTCCACATCGAAGGCAACACGATCTTCGGCAACGGTTCGCCAGCCTATCCGTCCGGCAGTGATTACAACAACATTTTGATTGGCGGTCTGAAACCGTCCGAACGGGTCGAGATTCTCAACAATTACCTTTATCACCCCCTGAGTCTGCAAAACACGACGAACCTGGGACTGTATTACTCCGCCAAGAACAGCAAAGACGTTGTGTTGCGTGACAATTACATGGCGGGCGGGTCTGTGGTCAGTTGGATTCAAGAATGGGAATCGGTTGTCGCCACCGGCAACACAATGATCGGCACACAAAATCTGGTCACGCTGGGTTTGCCGTCGGGCATTCCCAGTTCAGCTTACAACTGGAACAACAACACGTATCTGGCAGCAACCAGCACAGCCAATCCGACTCCGTTTCTGTACAGCGGAGGCGTCGGCTTCACGCCATACAATTTCAACGCCTGGAAACAGGCAAACGGATTTGATGCGGCCAGTCAGTTTACGATCAAATCCAACGGTCAGCCCAGCGGCGTCAAAACCTTTGTCCGGCCCAATCGGTACGAAGCCGGACGCGCCAACATCACCATCTTCAATTGGGACAAAAACTCAACGGTGGATGTTGATCTGTCTGGTGTTCTCACCGCCGGAATGCGCTACGAAGTCCGCAGCGTCAACGATTATTTTGGCGCTCCAGTCGTCGCCGGAACTTTCAACGGACAACCGATTCGCATTCCGATGCCGAACACTGACCCCGGTCCGGTGTTTGGAGCATTCGTTGTTTTGCCATTATCTGCATCTGCCCCGCCTCCAACGCCTACCCCTACGCCCACTCCTGCTCCGACTCCAACCCCAAAACCACCTTCAACGCCGACTCCGACACCAACTCCGACTCCGACACCAGTTCCAACTCCGCCCGGCAGCACGCCGACAACTGCGAATACGGATCTTCCGCTGGAAAGCGAAGAGCAGCGATTGTTGGAGTTGATAAGTCAATACAGGCTTCAACGTGGCCGCAGTCCGCTCGGAACCAGCATTAGCCTGACCAAAGCCAGCGATTTTCTGGCCAGGGAGATGGCTTCGTGGAATTACACGGACACAATTGATCTGGCCGGGCGAACTCCGGTGGAGCGCGCGCGCGATTATGGGTTCCAGGGCGGAGCCGCTCCGATTTCCGAAGACGCATTGGTCGCCAGCGCAGGAGCATCGGCAACTGAAGTGTTCAATTCCTGGAAAGCTTCGCCGTCCGGCAGAGCGTTATTGTTGACGCCGGATTGGAAAGTCGCCGGAGTCGGACGTTCGCTGAATGCAAACACCAACCTTTGGCAATGGAACGTGACGTTTGCGGCATACTGGGATGTAACCATTCCGCTGGCAGGTGAAGATGAAGATGGACGGATTGACGGCAACGAGTTAATCCGAACTCGGCCGCCGTTGGCTTCTCTGCTGGAAGCTCATCGGTTCAGCGGTTATGGCGACGATGGTTATCCTTACAACCCGATTCATTGCGATGAGGACATTGAGCCACGTGCCTGTTGGCGCGATCCGCCATCCAGCAATTCTCGATTGGATGAAGTTTCTTTAGCAGAGAATTTCGTCGGTTTGTGGAAGGTGATGTATTCGGTCAACTCGCTGGGGATTGTCCATGCCAATTACGATGGATGGGACAAAACGGGTTACACGATGGAGTTGCAAATCAATCCCAATGGAACCTGGATCATGCGAGGGTACCGAAGCAATCAAACTCCGCCTTCGGTTGAATCCGGCAGCTGGAATCTGACCCACATCGCCGACCGCAACGAAGAGGTCATCAACTTCATTCGCGCCGGCACATTGCCGCGCGCAACCATTCGCGCTCACGTGACAGCCAATCAACTGACGTTGTTCGCCATTGACGGCGGAGGTTTGATGAAAAACTTTCTGCGCGGCGTGAACGCCGATAACGATAACAAAGATGATCCGCAGGTGATCTTCATCCCCAAGGAATGATAGTGAAAAGAAGGGAAAGCAGGATTGAATGAGTGCGAAGAAAACTCATTCAATCCCTCTTCCTCAGATTCAGTTCACCGCAGCCGCAGCCATCGTCATAAACGCGTTGAACTCATCAGCCAAATCGCCGTCGCTGCTCAAGCGCTGCATCAGAATCACGCCGACCAGTTCTTTCTTTGGATCAATCCAGCCGTAGGTCTTCCACAAACCGCCGTGGCCAAACGTGCCAATAGAGTTCAATCGAAACAGGCCGTCAGCGTTACGAACGACTGACCAGCCCAGCCCATAACCGACTCCTGGCGAAAACCCTGCCTGCAATTCGCCCGTGTGATTTACCGTCATCAACTCGACCGAATGCCGGGTCAGGATGCGCTGGCCTTCAAGCGCGCCTCCATTGAGCATCATCTGATAAAGTCTGAACAGGTCGGGCGCTGTTGAATACAGCCCGGCCTCTGGGGCGGGATACTTCGCGCCAATACGAAACAGATCAACGTCGGCTTTGCCCAGCTTGTCGCCATTCAGTTGGTATATTGTCGCGATGCGGTCGCGTTTGTTTTCAGGCACGAAAAAATGGCTGTCGTTCATCCGCAGAGGTTTGAAGATTCGTTCGGCCAGAAAATCTTCATAGCTTTTGCCGGATACGATTTCAATGATGCGGCCCAGCGTGGCAATTCCCATGTTGCTGTAGCCCCATTTGGTTCCCGGCTCGAAATCCAGAAAGCGCGTCGGAAACGCCTCCACGGCTTCGGCCAAGGTTCGGTCGCGTTTGGCGAACAAATCCTTGAATTCATCCGGATAACCACCGCTCATTCCCGATGTGTGCGTCATCAAATCGCGAAGCGTAATTTTGCGTTTCGGCTTTCGGATTTCTTCCACTTCGCCATCGGCTTTTTCCCGAATTTGGAGCTTGGCGAACCCCGGCAAGAACTTTTCGACTGGATCGCTGATGGACAGCAATCCGTCTTCAGCCAAAATCATGATGCCGACACAAGTGATCGGCTTCGTCATCGAAGCAATCTGAAA
>DAOMFR010000004.1:96390-97454 GCA_035429885.1 Blastocatellia bacterium | reverse complement strand
AACGGACGGCCAGTGGCTTCGGTGCCGCGCGGTTCCCAGATTTGGTATTGGCGCTGCACCAGAATCGCCAGCAGTTCCTGTTCGATGTTGCCGCCGCCATTGAAGCGTTGATCAATGACCAGAGCCTCTTTGGTGCGGTTTTCGCGGATTTCCTTTTCGAACTTGCGAAGGCTGGGTTGATCCATCGCCTGAATGTGCAGGTAACCGATGCGTCCGCCGGAGAGTTTGGCCACCATTTCGCCGCGCTGTTTGACCCAGCGTTCATAACGAAGCTGGCTGTACGCTTGCGAAGTCGTTGGCTCAATGCGCGTTGTCCACGCGCCGTCTTCGGCGGGTTTGCTGTTGAACGTGACGGCGACTTTGCGATTCAGGCGGTTGGTGCTGTTCAGCAGCGGCCAGTAATTGTCGCCCGCTTTGACCGGTTTGCCGTTGATGGCCAGCAGGTAATCGCCGACGCTGACTTTGACCCAGTCTTTATCCGCCGGGCCTGTTTCGTACACGTGCGTGACGCGATAACGGCCTGCGGCATCATCGCTTTCCAGTTCAATGCCCAGGTGACCTGTTTGCACGCGCGCATCTGCGCCTCCCGGTCCGGGAGCCGCGCCGGTGTGCGAAGCATTCAATTCACCGATCATCTCGTTGATGATGTTCAGCAGTTCCTGCCGGTCGCCGACGTCCGCAACGAGCGGTTGATATTTGGCGCGCATCGCGTCCCAGTCATATCCGTGCATCTTCGGATCGTAAAACCGGTATTTCATCGTGCGCCACGCGTCGTCGAACATTTCCGCCCATTCGGCGGGTTTTTCGATTTTGACTTTGGCGACAAAGCTGACTCGACGCCGAGCGCCGTCACCTCCTGTCGCGCCTCCGCGGCCAGCCGCTGCGGCTGTCGTCGGAGTGCCGCCGCCCAGAGCAACTGAGTAAACTCCATCCCCTTCGCGGAAAAACAGCGTGCGGCCATCGCGGGTGACGGTCAGGCCGGAAAGCCCTCCGCCAAATCCTCCACGGCCACCGCCACGTCCGCCGCCAGCTTCATCGCCGCCAGCTCCGCCTGAAGCGACGCG
>DAOMFR010000004.1:73993-96290 GCA_035429885.1 Blastocatellia bacterium | reverse complement strand
CGTTCCAGGGCGATGACATAAATCTGCGTTCCGGAACGGTCGGCTCCGCCTCCACCGGTGTTTTCGTTGCGGACGAAATACAGCTTTTTGCCGTCGGCGGAAAAGCGCGGATTGATGTCGCTGAACGAATCGAAGGTGACTTTGCGCTCTTCGCCGCCTGCGGATGGCAGCAGGTAAATATCACTGTTACGCGTGGCGTCGGATTTGGAATACGCCAGCCATTTGCCGTCCGGCGACCAGACCGGCGCGCTTAGGTTGCCGAAGCTTGACGACGTCAGTTCCGCTGTTTGCTTGCTGTCAAAATTGAATTTGCGCAGTTTGTTGTCGGATCCAACGAAGGCCAGTTCTTTGGAATTAGGCGACCACGACATGGAATTTTTCAGCGTGTCGAGGTCTGTGATTTTCTGTGCTTCGCCGGTTCCATCTACGGCGGCAACATAAATTTCTTCGCGTCCGCTGCGGTCCGAAACAAACGCGATCCATTTGCCATCGGGCGAATACAGCGGGTCTTTGTCGCGCCACGGACTGTCGGTGATCTGGCGAAGCTCGCCCTCTTCCGTCGGCGCGGTGAAGATTTCGCCGTGAATGGTGAACGCTATGCGCCGACCGGTCGGAGCCAGATCATAATCGTCTACTTGCGAATTAAACTCGCGGACTTCGGCCAGGTTTTCCTGCGTTTCGGCGCTGATGTCGAGTTTAATCTGAGAGGCTTTCTTGCTGGCGAGGTCCAGCTTCCACACGCCGAAATCGTGTTCAAAGACAATCGTTTTGCCATCGGCGCTCATCGCCGGCCAGCGCACGTCGCCCGCCGCAAAGCTGGTGATCTTTTCGGCTTTGCCGCCGGATTCGCCAACGCGCCAGATGTTGGTCAATCCGTTGCCGTCGCGGTCGCTGACGAAATAAATGTGTCCGTCGCGGCTCCACATTGGCCAGGAATCCGCGCCGTTGAAATCGGTGACGTCCGTGAATTTCTTGTTGGCGATGTCCATCACGGTCACGTCGGTCTGGTACGAACCGCGATAATACTTGCGCCAGTACACTTGCCCTCTGCGGTTGATGGCCAGTTTTTTGCCGTCGGGCGAATAGGTCGCCCACACGCCCATGTCCGCACCGGCGTTGCGTTCTTTCAGATCGTCCACGGTGACGGTGTACAGCTTGCCCATAAAATCTTCGCCGCGCTGGCTGGCAAACAGCACTGTTTTGCCGTCCGGCGACCACCCCTGAACGGTGTCGTCCGCGGAATGAAACGTCAGTTGTTTGGCCGTGCCGCCTTCTGACGGAATGACATACACATCCAGGTTGCCGTTGCGATCCGACGAAAAAGCAATCCATTTGCCGTCGGGCGAAAAGCGCGGATACACATCGCGGGCTTTGTGGACGGTGATGCGTTTGAGGTTCTGCCCGCTTTCATCAGCAGTCCAAATGTCGCCCAGATAGGTGAAGGCGATTTTGCCCATGTGGTAATGCGGGTAACGCACCAGCTTGGCTTCGCGGCCCACCGCAACCAGCGGCAAGGCAAGTGCGAACAGAAAAGCAATTGCGGAAAGACGTTTCATAGGGCTTTCTCCTTGAACATTGTGAATCGGATTGAAAGGGTTGCTGTTGGCAGAGACGCGAACCGCAGGTTGTCGGTTACGGCAGGGGCAGAGAAATGGAATTAAGCGCCGTGATTCGTGGTCATCCGCGCGCGATGACTAGAAAGGCTTGGAGGTCGGCTGGAAGCGGAGCAGAGAATTCGACTTGTTCACCGCTGGCGGGGTGTAGGAAGCTCAGTTGCGCGGCGTGCAGGAACGGACGGTCGAGTTTGTTGATGTAGGAGCGAAGTTTGGCGCCTTTGATTGAGTTCACACGGCCAGCATCGTAGGTTGGATCGGCAATGATGGGATGGTTAATGTGCGCCAAATGAACGCGAATCTGATGAGTGCGCCCGGTTTTGATTTCCACATCCAGCAAGGTGAAATCTTCGAAGCGTTCAACGACTCGGTAAAGCGTCAACGCATCGCGTCCAATTCCGGTTGGACGAATCGCCATTCTGACGCGGTGGCGCGGGTCTCGGCCAATCGGTGCTTCGATGCGGCCTTCGTCATTTTTTACAACTCCGTAAACCAACGCCGAATAGATTTTGCGAACCTTGCGCGACTGGAATTGTTCTGCCAGGTGCAAATGCGCGCGGTCGGTTTTGGCCACGACGATCAGTCCGGACGTGCCCACATCCAACCGATGAACGATGCCTGGGCGGGAACTGCCGCCTCGACGTGGAAGCTGTAAAGCTTGCTGCTGCAGGTGATAAACCAACGCGTTGGCCAACGTCCCGGAACTAATGCCTGCGCCCGGATGTGTGACCATTCCGGCGGGTTTATTGACGACGATGATTTCGTCATCTTCGTAAACGATGTTGAGCGGAATTGCTTCCGGCTTGGCTTCCAGCGGCGCGGTTTCGGGCAGCGTGATTTGAATTTCTTCTCCGGCGCTGACTTCGTAGGCAGGTTTAGTCATCGGTTGACCGCCCGCGAATACTTTTCCGAGTTCGATTGCTCGACGAACCTGTGAACGGCTGGTGGTGGTGATCTGTGAAGCCAAGTAAGTATCCAGCCTTGTGCCTGCTGCCTCTAACGAAACGGTGAAGGAGAAAGGGAGGGATTGAGGGGGGGAAGGGATGAGGGGAATGATTTCGCTATCGTCGGAAAATTCCTCAATCTCACTATCGTTCAATCTCTCAGTCTTCATGTCTATTGCGGGGTCAGTCAATGTAAAGCTCCTTCGGATAACGTTCTACAGGCGCGCTGGTCTTCTTCGCCAGAGCAAAAATGTTGTCGCCGCGAAGTTCAGTGCCGATATGAACCTGTTTCAGTAAATCCAGAATCGCTGGGTTTGAGCGCGACCAGACGTCTTCGGTTTCCAGCTCGATGACGGTAAAGCCCGCCGCCGCCAGAGCAACGCCAATTTCATACGGCGCATATTCGCGGTTGTGCTGGTCAACAGTTTCGCGGACGTTGTATTGCGCCAGCAAGTATGGCGCGCAGCCGACCAGCAAGCCTTCAATGGCGCGGCAACTGGCAATATTCGGCGTTGTCAGCAACAGCCATCCATCCGGTTCCAAGACGCGATTGCATTCCCACAACATGTGCATCGGATCGCTTTGCAGGTGCTCAATCAATTCACAACATAACGCAACGCGAAAATGATTGTCCGGATAAGGAAACGGGTCACGTTCGACGTTGAAGTTGCGAAGCTCGAAGGTGTGCGTTTCCGGCTGGTGATTTTCGGCGTTTCGTTGAGTCACGGCTTCAAAGACAGACTTTTGATCTGACGGCCAGAAATCGGCGCAATGGACTTCGTTGTAACCGGAATACTTTTTGATGGCCGGAGCGATGTGCGACAGGCTGCCAAGTTCCAGCAAACGATCAGAGCTTTTTTGCGAGGGCGGAATTCGTTGCAGCGTGGAAACGAAACGCCGCATGTGCTGGCCGACGTAATGAAGCTCTTTCGGGTCATCAATGAAGCTGAGGATGTAATCAACGACTTCTTTTTCGTCGGGCGAAAAATTGTCCAGGCCTTCGCCAGCAACTTTCTTCCATTCCAGAATCTGGTGATACAGCGGAGCCGCGCCGGTTTGAGCGACTTTGGTTTTGACGTGCGAAGTGACGTTGGCCAGTTTGCGGAATGAAGTCAGTTGACTGTGTGATTCGTCGTCGGAGTTGTCTTCGCCAGTTGAATCGGCGGCTTCAGTTTTGGGATGGCCAGATTCCCGAACCGCTTTTAGTTCTCGGCGCTGTTTGTCCAGGCGTTGTTCGAACAATTGCAGCATCACGTCGTTTCGTTCGACGATGTCCGTGGAAAACTGACGAATCATCGCGTCGGTTTTCCGCTCGTGGCGCTCCATGCGTTCATCCAGTCTGTGATCCTGTGCGACAAATTTTTCATCAATCCGTTTTTCAGAAGAGGCGAAACGGTCATCCAACCTCAAGTCAATTTCACGTGTTCGTTCGTCAATTCGTCGTTCGGTATTTTCCAAGCGTTCATCAACTCTGTGGTCGAGCGATGCTTCATGTTCATCGGCGCGGCGTTCCAATGCGGTAGTGCGCGAATCAATCCGTTGATCAATCGCTTGTTCGTAACTGTCGGCGCGCTGATTTTGGCGAGCGCTCGCTTCATTGATTAGCTCGGCGACATCACGAGAAATCATCAAGCGCAGGTTGCGGAAAATGGAATTTAGTCGGCTCATAATTGCAGTAGTCAGTAGACAGCATAAAGTACACAGCGGGCAGTAGACAGCGGGCGAAAAGGGATTGAAGGCAGAAATCAGTAAACAAAAGCCACTGGGCAAATTGGCCAGGTTTACGGATTACTGGCGACTATCTGCTCACTTCATCATAAACGCTCTGGGTTTCTCGCGCGGCGCGATCCCAGGAAAAGCGCGCAGCTTGTTCGAGCCCAGCATGTTTGAAATGGGCATGCGCGCCTTTGTCATCAAATAGCCGGGTGATGTGCGCTGTCAACGCCTGCCAATCGTTTGGATCGTGTGTCAGCCCGGCTTGCCCGACGACTTCGGGCAAACTGGACACGTTGCTAGTGATAGTCGGCGTTCCGCAAGCCATTGCTTCCAGCGGGGGCAATCCGAAGCCTTCGTACAACGATGGGTAGAGAAACATTTCCGCCGCGGAATACAGCGCGGGCAAATCTTCGTCGGCGACATAACCCGTGAATCGCACCTGATCGGTCAGTTTCAACTCTTCGACCAGCTTGAATACTTCTTCGTAAAGCCAGCCTTTGCCGCCGCATAGCGCCAATTGAGGGCGATGTTTCGTCGTTCGCAGCAATTCGTGGTACGCGCGAATCAGCGTCAGCAAATTCTTTCGCGGTTCGATGGTGCCGACGTAAAGCAGGTACGGCTGGCGAATTTGGTGTTTGTCGAGCACCGGCTGGCATTCGGAAACTGGCAAAGGCTTCAGACCATCGCGCGCGGCTTCAAAGATCACGCGGATTTTGTCTTCCCGGATGCCCAGATACTGCATGGTTTCGCGTTTGGTGAATTCGCTGGGGACAATGATTCTGGTTGCTCGGCGAGCCATCAAAGGCATTCGCCGTTTGCCGCGTTTGACGTTTTCATCTTCGTGGGTGTGTGCTTGCGTAAACAGCGACAGATCGTGAATCGTCACCACCGTCGGACAAGGCGAAAACACCGGGATGCAGTAATTCGTCCCGTGAAAAACATCCAGCGGCGATATGCGCAGCATCGCGGGCAATCCGGCCAGCCACCATTTCCGAAAGACTGAGCGAACCGGAAAAAACATCTTGCTCAGGTTTGGCGGCGCGCCGTTACCTGCGTGAAATGCGAAATCGAAGGGAGAAAGTAAAACATACTGATGGTCAGAATGAATGCGCGCTAGCGATGATGCCAGCGCGTCCGTATAATGCCCAATCCCTGTTTTCGCTGCGACCAATGGGATAGCGTCAAGCCCGATTCTCATAAGCGGCGTCACAGATACCATCACTGATCGTTAATTTCAAATCTCATATTTCAAATGACAACCATTTCAAAAGACAACGAATTACGTCAAATCCTGGATAACACCGCTGCATCTCAGCGCGACGAACTGACAATGACCGGTTGGTGGCACAGTATTGACCTGGGCGCCAGGGACGGGGTCAGCCGCATTACGCCCGGCGCTCACAAGATTGAAGAGCTGCGCGACAATTTTTCCAAATTTTTGCTGCCCGATTTGACGGGCAAACGGGTTTTGGACATTGGCTGCTGGGATGGCTTTTACAGCTTCGAAGCTGAGCGGCTTGGCGCTCAAGTGGTTTCGGTGGATTGCTGGCGACCTGAAAAATTCTTCGTTGCTCGTGACGCTCTGAACTCGAAAGCCGAGTTTCACGAACTCAGCGTGTACGAAGTCACCAAAGAAAAACTTGGCGCGTTCGATGTGGTGTTCTTTCTGGGTGTGCTTTATCACGTCAAACACCCGCTGCTGGCGCTGGAACAGGTTTGCGAAGTGACGCGCGATCTGGCCGTTATCGAAACTCATCAAATTGACAACCTGTTCGACACCAAGCATCCGGTAATGGAGTTTTACGAAATGGACGAACTCGGCGGCCAGTACGATAACTGGTGGGGGCCGAACGTCGAATGCTTGGTGCAAATGACAAGAACTGCCGGGTTTGTTCGCGTCGAAGTTCTGCGGCGGCAGGACACTCGTGTCGTGATCAAGGCTTTTCGCCGCTGGGATGACAAACCGAATGAAGTCACGCCTTCGCTGAAGATTGTGGATGTGTTGAACGCCGTGAACCTGGATCATACCTTGCCGCGCCGAGGGCGAAATGCTGTTCTGGCTTTGTCGGTTGCCGGTTTGCCGGAAAATGCTACGCGCGACACTGTGCGTGTGGAAATTGGCGGTTTCGGCTCCAAACCGGTTTACGTCGGCAAGTGGGGCGAAGAAGGCAATTGGCAAATCAATGTTCCAGTGCCGCTTGGGTTGGAGTTGGGCAAAACCCTCGTCAGTGTTTGGAATGGCAATCAGCTTTCGGACGATTTCGAGATTGAATTGGTCGAAGGCGGCCAATGGTAAGTTCAGGGAATTGGCATGAATAACAGTGAGTTGCGGGATCAGGTCAGAAAAGTCGGTGTTGAGCAAAACGAAATGCTGTTGTCCGGTTCATGGTGGCATAGCATTGATCTTGGCAACGGAATCGTGACGCCGGGCGTGCATTCATTGGCGGAGATGCAAGGCTTGTATCAAAGCCTGAATTTGCCAAAAGACCTTAGTGGGAAGACCTTGCTGGACATTGGTTGCTGGGATGGTTTTTATACCTTTGAAACTGAACGGCACGGCGCGAAAGTGACTTCGGTAGATTGTTGGCATCCGAATAATTATTTTATTGCGCATGAAGCGTTGAACTCTCAAGCCACGTTTCATGAACGCAGCGTTTACGAAATTGGCAAAGATAATCTTGGCTCGTTCGATATCGTGCTGTTTATGGGAGTGCTTTATCATCTCAGGCACCCGCTGCTGGCGCTGGAAAACGTCTGTGAACTGACACGCGATTTCGCCATCATCGAAACTCACGTCATTGATAAGATGCGCGAAGGTCAGGAACCCGCGATGGAGTTTTACGAATTCGATGAATTGGGCGGGCAGTATGACAATTGGTGGGCGCCAAATTTTGAATGCATGGTTCAGATGATCCGTTCTGCCGGATTTGCTCGCGTTGAATTACTTTATCGTACCGACACCAGAGCCGCGGTAAAAGCGTACCGCAGATGGAATGACAAACCTCAAACCGCTTCCCCTTCACTTCGCATTTTGGATGTGATCAATGCTTCCACCTTTGATCATCACTTCCCGCGCCGAGGACGCAATTCCGGGATGTCAATTTGGGCAGAAGGCTTGCCAAAGACTGCTCGACGCTGGGAAGTTCGTGTTGAAGTCGGTGGCTTCGGAATTCATCCGGCTTATGTCGGGCCTCCCGGTGACCCTCAATACTCTTCTCTGACTCAAATCAATTTTCCTGCTCCGCCTGGGTTGGAACTCGGCAAAGCTAACGTGTGTTTCTGGCACGAAGGGATGTTATCCAAAGAGTTTGAAATCGACGTGTCTGAAGGCACAAGGTGGTAACAGAGGAAATCTTAGGAAGTCTCCTACAGTGCTTCCTTTTAGCTGTGAAAGCCTTTAGCTTGATTCGACGGGCCTGTTGTAGTTGCTAGTCTGACGTTAAGTTAATTTGTGGTTTTTGGGGCTTTTTTTGTGTTTTGCCCCTAGCTGGGTTCCTAATTCTTATGCTACGTTAACTTTGCTTCTCGACATTCACTGGCTTTGACACGAGGTGTGATGAAGTGATGGTAAGTAGTATTTTCAAAAGAATGGTTACCTCACTTACATTGCAAAACTCCCCAAACGAGTTTCAAAGCTCAAATGGTTCGTGAGCGACATCCCCACTTGCGTAGCATCCCAAAAATAGAATTTCACGACTGGAGATCATAAGCTGATTTTGCCCAGTATTGTCCGTTAGCTTTGCTTTCCAGTTTTCAAAGACGTCCTTTTCCGTCTTTCCTTCATTACAAATGCCCTTTGAAGCGCATTCACGATTCAAAGAGTATTGGGGAGGGGAATACGGAAACCGATCCCAGAGCTGTCGGACAGCTCTAAATTAAGGTGATTAACATGGATACTTTAGGCGATATTCTGAATGAACTGCTGAAGTTCATCAAAAAGTACTGATACTTCTCAGCACCTAGCAGACGAATGAGCAATTTGTCTGACGATTCTTAGTTTCCAGTTGTCGGCTGCCCTCGGATTTTCCCGATTGCAATCATAATGAGCTTGGTTTGATCTGCTCACAATTCGCCGACGGCTGGAAACTGAGAACCGGATTTGATGGATGATTAACGCGCGGATTCGAATGCTGGTAATGCGACTTCATGCTCAAACCTGATGCGTAGGATGGTGCCAGGAGCGAGCTTAATGTCATTGCCTTTGGTCATCAATACGCCGCCCAGCACGCCACCTCCGACTCCACCGACCACTCCACCTAAACCACCGCCTGCCGCACCGATAATCACACCGCCGAGCGAGCCGATTCCGCCGCCGATTCCAGCATTTTTGGCTGTGCGCGACCCGGATTTGCCGCCGCCGACTTTGCCTTCATCATTTTTTGATCGCATCTTTTCGTCGTTGGCGAAATCATCAATGGCCGTGACAACGGTCGAGATTTTCTCCGTTCCGTACGACATTCGCATTTTTTCAAAGACAATTGTCATTGTGGCTTCTTTTTGTGGGCGTTTGGCAGCTTGAACCTGCGTCACACGTCCAATGAATTCCGTTCCGCGCGGAATCGCGACGCGGCCATCGGCTGACCGAACAGGTTCGTAAGCAACAGCAATGACTTCATCGCCAACTTCGCTGATTTTGGAGCTGAGTTGCGATTGCAGCGACAGTTTGGCTGTTGCGCTTTGAGCCACAATGATGTTGGCGTTGTTTGCTGTGCTTTCAGTGTTTTCGGTTTGAGCTTGTGCGCTCCCGCCGAAAATCAGCAGAGCCGCGACGAGCGTGGAGATGGAAAATAGCTTTTTCATACGTGTTACCTCTGAATTCCCTTTGTGTGATTGGATTGCCGATGGCTGGCGATCTGGTAAGGGACATTCGCTACCACCGTCTGCGTTGGTCACTGCGACGAATTTCGTCAATGTCAAAATCGCGCAACTGACTGCGGTCTGAACGGGACTCTTCGGCTTCGCTTGCACCAGAAGCTCGGCGAACCAGCCGAAGCGCTCCATCACGAGCCTTTTTGACCTCGCGCCTGCCGTCCTCAAACTGAATTTCGACTGCCGCGCCGCCTTCCAGCAGCCGTGTGATTTCGCCATAGGTGATGCCGGAACCGAAGGCATATGAAATTTCGTCACCGATACTAAAGTTGGTTACTTTGGGCTTATTCGAAACTGGCATAGTTTGAATCTCCTTTAAAATAAAATCTCGAAAATGGATTATAAACTGCGCGTTACGCGCCTGCATTGTGATCGATCGAACTTCACCGGAAAGTTTGCAGCGCCATGTCGTCCAGGTGAGGCAGCGAATTGAATGTATCCATCGAAATGCGTCCGCTGCCGAAGGTGAATTCGGTCAGAGAACAGTTTTTGACGCGCCAGTTGATTTGCAAAGCTTGTTGTTCTGGCGCGTCCAGCACAGTTTGCACGGTTGCGCCAATGACTCCGCCCGAAGTGAACACGGCCACGCGGCGGCCGCTGCCTTCTGCGGAGGTGATTTGTTTCAAGGCCCGCCGCACTCGTGTGCGGAAACTTGTCCAGGATTCAAAACCATCCACTTCCAACTCACCGCTGAGCCAAAGCTGGGTCACGACTTCGAACATTCGTTGAAAGTAACGATTGCGATCGGGCGAATGCTTGTGGGCTTCAAACTCCGCCAACAAGCCGCGAAACTTTTCATCGCGTTCGGCGAACGCCGGAATCAGTTTGCGGGAAATTCCGTCGGCGTCGTATTCGTTTAAATCGGGAGTGGCTTGTCGCTCAGGCCAATTCATTCCGGCTTCGAGGAAACATTGGCCAACAATTTCCGCCGTGCGTTGCTGGCGAACAAGCGTTCCGCTGTAGATTTCGTTGAAACTGACACCTTTGCTGACCCAGTATCGTCCCAGCAGTCGCGCTTGCTCTTCGCCTAACGGAGAAAGTTGGTCGCTATCTTTTTCAAAGGCTCGCGCCTGACCATGTCTGACAAATGTTAGTGTTCCCATAATTGCTTTGTTAAACTGCCGCCGGATTGATGATTTATTCTGTGGTTCAACCGAACCGAGTTTAGCCGAAGCCGGACAACTTCCAAAAGGAGCGATGATGAAAATCCGTGTAGCGGTTTTGATTCTAAGCGTGGCGATGATTGCTTTGGCGTCAACGCAAGTTTCAAGTTCAAGAGCTATGCAGAGCAAACCAAGAGCGCGCGATCTGGGAATTCCATTTGAGGGAACACCGGGGACGTTCAATGCCATCACTGATGTTGCAGGAGTCGAAGTCGGTCACACAACGCTGATTTCCGGCGAAGGCAAGTTGCAGGTTGGGGTCGGTCCGGTTCGCACCGGAGTCACTGCTGTGTTGCCGCGAGGAAAAGAAAACTCCGACGCAGTTTTTGCAGGCTGGTATTCGCTAAACGGAAATGGCGAAATGACAGGCACCACTTGGATGGAAGAGTCGGGCTTTATGGAAGGGCCGTTGATGATCACCAACACCCATAGCGTGGGTGTGGTGCGCGATGCGGTGATAGCCTGGCAGTTGAAACATCAAAGCAAAACCGCTCAAGCCTGGGGATTGCCAGTGGTTGCCGAAACTTTCGACGGCTGGCTGAATGATATCAACGGATTTCACGTCAAACCGGAGCACGCATTTGCTGCATTGGATTCCGCAAAATCCGGCGCCGTCTCCGAAGGCAGCGTCGGCGGCGGAACCGGAATGATTTGTTACGAGTTCAAAGGTGGCATTGGCACATCTTCGCGGCGGTTGAGCGAACGGCAAGGCGGTTACACCGTCGGTGTGCTGGTGCAAGCCAACTTCGGCCTGCGCAATCAACTGCTGATCGCGGGCGTTCCCGTGGGCAAAGAAATTTCCGAAGCCACCATTCGAAAAAGCGAAACAGGTTCGATTATTGTGGCTGTTGCCACGGACGCTCCGTTGTTGCCGCACCAGTTGAAACGGCTGGCTCGCCGAGTTCCGCTTGGGCTGGCACGCACCGGCAGCATGTCCGGCAACGGTTCCGGTGATATTTTCGTGGCATTTTCAACGGCAAATCCAAAAGCGTGGGGAAGTTCAGATCCTGTTCAATTGAAGATGCTTCCGAATGAACGGATGAGTTCGCTGTTTGAGGCAACCGTGTTGGCGACCGAAGAAGCGGTGATCAACGCGCTGGTTGCCGCCGAAACGATGACTGGTGTAGATGGACACAAGATACTTGGCTTGCCTCATGACCGTGTGCGGGAAATGCTGAAGAAATACAACCGGCTGGCGAAATGATGGAGTTGGGTCGCGAATGAGTTACCTGCCTGAGAAAATTTATTCTGATTACGACCGCTTCGCGTGGTTTTACAACCGTTACTGGGGGCCGGAATTTAGTTCGCCAGCACTGGCGATTTACAATATTTTGCTGTTTCCGCACCTGCCAGAAGGCTGTCGGATTTTGGATTTGTGTTGCGGCACCGGCCAGATTTCGGCTGGGTTGAGTGAGCGCGGTTATCAAGTCACGGGGTTGGATGGTTCGGCGGCGATGCTGCGCTTTGCGCGGGAAAATGCCCCGGCTGTGGATTTCGTTCACGGCGATGCACGCACCTTTCAATTGCCGCAACCAGTGAATTGCGTCATCTCGGCGTTTGATAGTTTGAATCACGTGATGACATTGGATGAACTGACCGAAGTCTTTCGCCACGTATACGACGTTTTGACCGAAGACGGCATTTTCCTGTTCGATCTGAATATCGAAGACGCGTCTGAACTGGTGGGCAACACCTTGGACATCATCGAAGACGATCACGCGTGTATTGTCCGCAGCAGCTATAACCAAATCCAAAAGCTGAAACGCTATGACGTGACCATGTTTCTGTTAGAAAACGAAAGCTGGCAGCGAACTGATCAGACGTTGTTTCAACGTTATTACGGCATCAATGATGTGCTCGGAGCGTTGGCGGACGCAGGTTTTTTGCGCGTCAAAACCTATGACGCACGGCGTGAATTCGGCTTCACCATTAGCGATGGCAGAATGTTTTATCTGGCCAGGAAATGACAACGATCAGACTTTCGCTATGAATCAAAGCTTCAAACCGCGCGTGAAAATTTGTTGCATTAGCAGCCTTGCCGAAGCCCAGTTGGCAATTCGATACGGAGCTTCGGCGTTGGGATTGGTTTCGGCCATGCCGAGCGGGCCGGGCGTCATTGAAGAAGACTTGATCGCCGCAATTGCTGCGCGAGTTCCGCCGCCGATCGCCACGTTTTTGCTGACCAGCAAGCAAGACGTTGCTTCGATTGTCGAACAGCAACGCCGCTTGCGAGCAAACACGATTCAGATTGTGGACCGGTTGGAGCAGGGAAGTTACGACGATTTGCGTTCGGCGCTGCCGGGAATTTCGTTGGTGCAGGTGATCCACGTCACAGGCGACGAATCCATTGAAGAAGCTGTCACTGTGGCACCGCAAGTGGATGCAATTCTGCTGGATTCCGGCAACCAACAGCTGGCGGTAAAAGAATTGGGCGGAACCGGACGCACGCACGATTGGACGCTCAGCCGGAAAATCCGCGAAGCCGTCAATGTTCCGATCTTTCTGGCAGGCGGGCTAAAGCCGGAAAATGTCTTGGATGCGATTCAAGCTGTCGAACCGTTTGGCCTGGATTTGTGCAGCGGTGTGCGGACGAATGGAATATTGGATGAAGCCAAGCTGGCTCAGTTTTTTGAACGCGTATCGGCAGCCTGAAAATCCGGCGAATGTAAAAAACGAAATGGGCGCGAAGTGCAAAACTTCGCGCCCATTTTGGGTTTTGTTCGGCTATGTTTTTTCAGCTTAGAACGTGACCCTGATGGACAACTGAACCTGTCGCGGATCGCCCACGCCCTGGCGCAGGAAGCCGTCAAAGTTGAACAGCCCCACGGTCGTCAGCGGGTTGATCAGGTTGTCGTTGTTAAGAGTGTTGAACATCTCGAAGGTCGGGGTGACGGAGAAGCGGTCGCCTCCGAAGCGGCGCGCCAGCGTCCAATCCAGCGAGAAATATTCGTTGTTTTTACGCGCCGTGTTGCGATTGAGCGCCGTGCGAACGCCCGGCGTAATCGGCTGTGCACTGCGAGCCTGGATGCGGATATTGTTTTGCAACTTCCACGGCAATTCGTTGTTCATTGAAAAGTTGAACTTGTGGCGAATGTCGCGGTCGGAAATTCCGTAATCCAAATACAGACGATTGATATCGAACGCCCGATCTGTGAAAGGATCACGCTCGTTGGAATCATCGTCGAAATCTTGCGAATAGACGTAGTTTCCATCGAACTGAATTCCGCGACTGAACCGTTTGCGCATTCCAACTGTGAACCCGCGATACAGCGATTTGCCCACGGAACTGGTGACCATCACTTCACCAAGCTGCGGCGAGAATATGCCGCTGCGGTTGGCGTTCAAGAAGCGAGTCATATGAACGCCTTTGGAATGAGTGAAGTCCAGATATAACGCCAAGCTGCCAGCCAACGCTTGCTCAAAGCCAACGTTGGTCGTGTACACGCGCGGGTTGGCGTAATCACGGCTGAACACGCGCACCCCAGAAAACAGCGGGAACTGGCCCGCCGGGACTTTGGTTGGCACGAGCACGTTCGGCCAAGTCGGCGCCGGTCCACCCGCCGCAATGGTGTCGCCGCTCGCAAAGATCGTCTGTTGTTGCACGCCATTGGTTGTGATGGAACCCACCTGTGACAGCATGTTCTGGCGAGCATTGTAAATGCCCCAGTTGGCACGCAACACGGATTTGCCGTTCTGTCCCAAATCCCAGGCCAGACCAACACGTGGCTGGAACATTTTCTTCTGATCCGGCAGCGTGCCATCTGACGGGAAGCGCGGGTCTTTCAGGAAACTGCCATACGCGGTTGATTGCGGCGAAACGGTCATCGCCGGGAACATCTGGGCTTCCCAACGCAAACCATAACTCAACGTGATTCCGTGTTTGGCTTGCCATTTGTCCTGAATGAACAGTGAGTATTCTTCATTGTCAATATTTGATGCGCCTGTGGCGTCGGTTGCCGGACCATCCAGCGCTGCACCTTGCAAATACAGCAGCAGGGACGAAGCGTTGGCTTTCGGCCCGTAGCCTGGCCCAAGACTTGCGGGCGAAGCGTAACGAAGGAAACCGGTCACGCTATCGAAAATGTAGCGGCCTTCAAAAAATCCACGAAAGACTTGCGCGTTGTTGCTGTGCGTCCAGTCGCCGCCTAATTTGAGTGTGTGGCTGCCGGAGATAATCGAAAAGTTGTCTTTCAACTGCCAGCGTTGGAACAGCTCATCAACGTTCGGCCCCAGGAAAAACGGATTGCCGAATCGGAACGAAGTCGCAAACCCCATGGCTGTGTCAGCTGGGATGTTCGATTTGGTTGCCGAACGCGGGCGATCTTCGCGCAGATAGGTGGCGTGGAATTCGTTGACCTTCGTGGACGAAAGCGTTGTGAACAAATTCAAGTTGAAGGCGTGGATTTTGCCGGGGCCTTCCGTGCCGTTGGCCGAATTGCCGTACGTCGGAACGTCAAAGGTTTCGTTTTCCTTTTTCGACCGGTTGAAATTGTACGACATTGCCAGTTCGTTCGCCGGGTTCAGGTTGAAATTCAACTTGCCCAGAAACGCAGACGTATTGATTGGCCTCTTAACCGGCTGGCCTTCGTCTTGGTTGCGCGAGGTTTTGAAAAAGTTGATCAAAGCCAGACGCTGACAATCTGCGCTGCTGTTAATCAGAGCTTCGTTGGCCTGAATGGTTGGAGCTTGCACGGAACAGGGCGTGCCAATTGGCGCGCTCAGGTTCGGGCGAGTCAGGTTACCCAGAACTTGCTCGAATGCGCCGAAGAAAAATGCTTTGTCTTTGACGATGGCGCCGCCGATGTTGGCACCGAATTGTTCGCGGTGAAAATCTTTCAGCGGTTTGCCGTCGGCTGTGTTCGAAGTCAGGGCTTCCAGCCGCTGGTAATGAAACACGTCTCCACGCAATTGGTTGCCGCCGGATTTGGTAACGGCGTTGATGATTCCGCCTGCTGAGCGGCCGAACTCGGCGCTGGCTCCGGTGGCAACGACCTGAAATTCTTTGATCGCGCCGATGGGAATATCAATTGCGGCGCGTTGGCCGCCGGCCTGTTCGGCGAAAAATCCGTTGTTGTAATCGCCGCCGTCCAGGCTGATGTTGTTGAAAATTCCGCGCTGGCCGTTGAAGTTGATTTCGTCGCCGTCCGGCCCTTGCGTGATGCTGACACCGGGCGTCAGGGTCAGCAAGTCTTCAAACTTGCGCCCCAGCACAGGCGTTCGGCTGATGGCTTTTTCGTTCAGCGTCGAACTCGATTCCGTTTTGACGGTGTCAATGGTTGGCGAAGCCGTAATGGTGATTCGATCCTGCACGGCTGAAACTTTCAAGCTCAGATTCAGATTAATCGTCTGGCCGACAGTCAAGGCAATGTTTTGTTGTTCCAGTGTGGAATATCCCTGCTTTGAAACCGTCAGCGTGTATCCACCAGGTTGCAGTTGCAGGAAGACAAATCGGCCTCCTGCGTCGGTGCTCAGATTTTTCGTGGTGTTGGTATCCAAATATTTGACTTCGATGGTTGCGCCCGCGATTACCGCACCTGTTTGATCGCTGACTGTGCCCTGAATGGCACCGGTCGTGCTTTGCGATTGGGCCAAAACCGTTGAAATCAAAGCCAGCGTCAGAAGCAACGAGATTCCTGCCAGCCTGATTTTCGTTTTCATAGTGGTCCTCCGTTAAGAAAGTGATTGTGAATGGTCCGCAATGATGCGCGCTGCTGTGGCGCGCACTCGTCTTGGTTGAGTAAAGCAAAGCTTGGTTGATGGTTTATTGACACGGGGATTCTAAAGATCATCCGCGAGCGTGGCAAGTTGGTTCTTAATCAACTTGATCGCCCATCGAGAGTCGCCCATGAACACTGCACGCTCTTGTTCGAGATACTGTGGCGAATTTTCGCTTGATGGGAGCAAAGCTGGTAATATGCCGCCGCCGCAGCGCATTGCGGCGAATCCCGCATTGTAACGACTGCAAAGAAACTTATGACCAAACGGATCAAATTCATCGCAATTCTTGCGCTGGTTTTTAGTGCGTGGTGGATGCTGGAACTGAAACCGCGGAATGTGGATGCGGATGCCCGATTGCCGCGCAAATCCGCAAATGCTCGCGAGTTTCTGGAGGCGCATTGTCTTTCCTGCCACGATAGCCGAGTGAAAAAAGGCAACCTCGACCTAACCACGCTCAAAATGGATTTCGCCGATGCCAAGACCTTTGCAACCTGGGTGAAAGTGCATGACCGCGTGCGCGACAAGGAAATGCCACCCAAAGGGGCAGAACCACTCGCCGAAGCTGAGCGCACTGCTTTCCTGAAAGAGCTTGCCGGTCCGATGATCGCTGCCGACGCTGATCGTATTCGACACGAAGGCCGCGCTGTGCTGCGGCGGATGAATCGCTATGAGTATGAAAATACCTTGCGCGACTTGCTCGGTGCGCCGTGGCTGCAAATCAAAGAGCTGCTGCCCGAAGATGGCGAACGCTATCGCTTCAATAAATCCGGCGAAGCGCTCGGCGTGTCGCACGTGCAAATCAGTCGCTATTTATCCGCTGCCGAATTTGCACTGCGCGAGGTGATGGCGCGCACTGAAACCCAGCCTGAAACTGTCACCAAACGCTATTACGCTCGCGAACAACGCGCCTTTACCGGCCACGTCGAATTTTCGCAATTCAACACCTACACTGAACGCGCGACCTTTCCGCTCGTGGGGAATGAAGCGGATGTCGCCGTGCTTGAGAAAAAAGCGCCGATGACCGTAGGTGACAAAGACCCGGCCAAACGCGAACTCGAAAGCATGGGCGTGGTGGCGAGTTCTTATGAACCGCTGGAAATTCGTTTCGATCAGTTCAAGGCCAAAGTGCCGGGCAAATACAAACTGCGGTTGATGGCGCATTCATTTTGGGCGGGGCCGCAGCCCGGCGACAAATGGTTTCACCCCAGCCGCACCGAAGCTTTCCCCGGACGCACGCGCGAACCGATTACGCTTTACGCCGAAATCCCTCCGCGCCAGATGCGCTATTTGGCCAATGTGGATGTTTCGCCAGAACCTTCTGTGCAGGAAGTCGAAGTCTGGTTGCTGAAAGACGAAACCATCCGGCCAGACGCCGTGCGGCTGTTTCGTTCGCGTCCGCCGAACTGGCGCAATCCGCTGGCGGAAAAAGACGGGCAACCTGGCGTCGCTTTTCGCTGGCTGGAAGTCATCGGTCCCATTTACGACGAATGGCCGGGCAAAGGTCATCGCCTGATGTTTGGTGAGTTGCCGATCGCGTGCAACAACGGAAAATGTTTGGTGTCTTCGACAAATCCGCAGGCGGATGCCGAACGCTTGTTGCGCAGCTTTCTGCAACGCGCTTATCGCCACGCAACGCCTCAAATGATTGAAGAAGACACGCAACGCTTTCTGAAACTGGCGGATGTTTCGCTGAAAAACGGCGATAGTTTCACCGACGCGATGATTACGACCTATTCCGCCGTGTTGTGTTCGCCCGCGTTCACAACGCTCGAAGAAAAACCGGGACGGTTGGATGATTTCGCGCTGGCTTCGCGAATGTCATATTTCCTCTGGAACTCTGCGCCGGATGACATCTTGCGCGAACTTGCTCAGAAACGAGCATTAGGCAAGCCCGGCGTGTTGCGTGCGCAGGTAAATCGAATGCTCTCCAATGCGAATTCGCAACGCTTTGTTAACGCTTTCCTCGATTATTGGCTCGACCTGCGCAAAGTGAACATTACGTCGCCAGATGAGTTGCTCTATTGCGATTACTATTTGGACGATCATTTGGTGGAATCATCTACGTTTGAGACGCGCGCGTTCTTTACGGAACTGATCCGCGGCGATTTGCCTGCGCGCAACCTAATCGCCTCAGACTTTGTGATGATCAACGAACGTCTGGCGAATCTGTATAGTTTGCCCGGCGTGGAAGGTTCTCAGATTCGTCGTGTCACCTTGCCGCCGGATTCCGTGCGCGGCGGGCTACTCACTCAGGCCAGCGTGCTGAAAGTCACGGCGAACGGCACGACGACCTCGCCCGTAGTGCGCGGCGCGTGGATGATGGAACGCATTTTGGGAAAACCTGCCCCTCCGCCGCCTGCCGGTGTGCCTGCCGTCGAACCCGACATTCGCGGAGCGACGACGTTGCGACAACAACTTGAAAAACATCGCACCAATCCAAGCTGTAACACCTGCCACGCCAAAATTGATCCGGCAGGATTTGCGCTGGAAAATTTCGATGTGTTCGGCGCTTGGCGCGACAAATACCGCGCCTTGGCTGATGGCGAAAAAGCTCCCGGCGTCGGCAAGAACGGGCAAAAATTCGCGTTTCGGTACATTCAACCCGTAGACGCTTCAGGGTCATTGCCCGATGGTCAGAAGTTTCAGGACGTGCGCGAATTAAAAAAATTGCTACTCAAAGACGAACGCCAAATCGTTCGCAACCTGACCAATCAACTGATCGTCTTTGCGACCGGCGCGAACGTGCAATTCAGTGATCGCCCGAAAGTCGAAGCGATTCTGGATCGTGCCGCAAGCAAAGGTTACGGCGTGAAAACGCTGTTGCAATTGCTGATTGAGAGCGACTTGTTTCGGAATAAATGATGAATGGTCTCGAACTCCGCATACCGCCACTTTTGGTGTTCATCATCTTTGGAATGATGATTTGGGCTACGAGCGCTTATTTTCCGGGCGGTAACTTTGCTATGCCCAGTCATCGCGTAGTTGCGTTCATCTTCTTTCTGCTTGGATGGGGAGTGGTCAGCGCAGGCGTCTTTGAATTTCGCCGCCGGAAAACGACGATGAGTCCGTTTTCGCCTGAACGATCCGCGTCCGTTGTGTCGTCTGGCATTTACCGCTGGAGCCGGAATCCGATGTATCTGGGGATGGCGCTGGCGCTGTTCGGCATAACTGCCTGGTGTTCATCTTTGCCTGGCTTCGCGGTTGTGTTGCTTTTCTGTTGGTATCTAACACGGTTTCAAATCCAACCCGAAGAGCGAATGCTGCTGAAACTTTTTGGCGCGGAATATGCCGAGTATATGGCCCAGGTTCGACGCTGGATTTAACAACGGTCGAGCATTCCGTTCGACCTCTAACCAATCGATTTAGGAGATATTCATGGCTATTACAGAAATCGCCCCTGACGTTTTTCAAATCGTAACCTATGTCCCTGAAGCCGATTTGCAGTTCAATCAATTTCTGATCAGAGACGACGAGCCGCTGCTGTTTCATACCGGCATGAACGTGTTGTTCCCCGCTGTGCACGAAGCCGTCGCCAGTCTCATTGATCCGGCCACGCTTCGCTGGATTGGGTTCAGCCACTTTGAAGCCGACGAATGCGGTTCGCTCAATCAGTGGTTGCAACTTGCGCCAAATGCGCAAGCCGCGTGCAGCCTGGTCGGAGCAATGGTCAGCGTCAACGATTTCGCCATTCGACCAGCTAAAGGAATGACGACTGGCGAAGTCATCAGCACGGGCAAGTATCGTTTCCGTTTTCTGCATACGCCTCACGTTCCGCATTGCTGGGAAGCCGGGCTGATGTTTGAAGAAACAAACGGCACGCTGCTTTGCTCTGACTTGTTTCATCAATGCGGAGTTGTGGAGCCTTCCACCACGTCCGATGTAATCGAACGCGCGCGCAAGACGCTGGTGGATTACCAAGCCGGCCCGTTGGCGAATTACATGCCTTACACCAAAAACACCGACGGAATTTTGCAAAGCCTGGCCGATCTGAAACCTCGCACCATTGCGCCAATGCACGGTTCGGCTTACGTGGGCGATGGCGAACGTGCGATCCGTGAGTTCGCCGTGATGATGCGAGAAGTTCTTGGGTAAAAATTTCAGACGCAGCTTCCTGCATGAAAGCGAGTAGAACTCGCTGCGAACACAACACGAACGGCAGCTTGCTTCCAACGGGACGTCAATCAGCCGTCTTTACCAGGCATCGGCTATGAAATTCGTCGTCGCAAAATTTGGACTCAGCGGGCTGCTCATCACGGCTTGTTTGCTGAGCGTTGTGCAGGCACAGCAAACCGCCGCGCAAAAATACCTGATTTCAGTCGAGCGCATTTGGGATCGCGCCCAGCACAATGCGTTCACCGATTTGGTGGAGTTCAACGGTAAACTCTATTGCACCTTTCGCGAAGGTTCAGCGCACGTGCCCGGCAAAGAAGGCGTGAATGGAACGATTCGCGTCATCGTTTCGGACGATGGGCAAAACTGGCGTTCGGTCGCCTTGCTGGCCGAAGCGGCCTACGATTTGCGCGATCCGAAATTGTCTGTAACGCCCGATGGCCGTTTGATGGTGGTGGCGGGCGGGTCGTATTACGAAGGCGAAACGCGGCTGCATACCAAAATGTGGGTGGCCTTTTCTGACAAGCTCGGCAAATCGTTTGGGCGTGTGCAAGCCATGATGTTTGACGAAAAGGCGGCAGCGGTTGCGGGCTGGCTCTGGCGCGTGACGTGGCATCGCGGCATTGGTTACGGCGTGATGTATAACAGCGCGGCAGACCGCAACGATGCGATGCTTTTGTCTACGCGCGATGGCGTGCATTTCCAAACTCTCACGCGGTTTGATTTGAATGGTGCGCCCAACGAAACCGTGCTGCGCTTTTTGCCAAATGGAAATATGGTCGCGTGGGTGCGGCGCGAGCGCGAATCGCAAAACGGCTTCATCGGCGTCAGCCGTGCGCCTTACACCGAATGGCAATGGAAAGAGCAACCCCGGCGAATCGGCGGGCCGGAATTCACTGTGCTGCCAAACGGTCAGTTGATCGGCGCGGCGCGTTTATATTTGCCCGAAGGGAAAACGCGCACCTTCGTCGTCTCGCTCACGACCGATGGCAAACTCGAACCGCTGTTGATGCTGCCCAGCGCCGGAGACAACAGTTATGCGGGCATGGTTTTGCGCGGCGACAAATTGCTGATGTCCTACTACGCCAGCCACGAAGGCAAGACTTCGATTTATCTGGCAACGCTGAACGCCAAGGCGTTGCGACAACAAGAGTAAGTACGCGCACGTTACTAATGAGCAAAATTCATCTGTAGGTAAAAGGAAAATTTCAATGCTGAACAATCTCGTCAAGTGCAGTCTAATTCGCACCCTCGTACTTTTGGCCCTCATCTGCGGACTGGTCGCCACAGACGTCGTCCAAGTCCCGCAGGCAAAAGGCAGCCGCACGGTTCGTCTGCTGACCCGCGAAGGCAAAGTGCTGGAAGGCAACCTTTCCGCAGGCAGTTTCACGTTGAACGGCAGCCCTTCCCGCTCCGTGAGCGCCGAGACATTGCTTTCGGTCAATCTTGGGCAAGAGGCAAGTCCGCGTGAAGCAGAGCGCATCACCGCCGATCTCGCCGCAGTGCAGGGAACTGATCGCGCAAAGCGTGACACAGCTGTTGCCGAATTAACTGACATCGGGCTGCCTGCGTTCACGCCGTTGCTCAACACCTACAAGGATCGTGACCTGCGCGAACCGGACGCGCTTTATCGCCTCTTCGCTCGCTTGATGCCCGGCTATGCCGACGTGGCGGATCGCTCGCTTGATCTGATTCGGCTGAAAAATGGCGACGCTTTGCGCGCAAAGGTTGGCACGGATTCGCTCACAATTCAGCCGACGGGCGGGGCGACGATGAAGGTTTCGCTCGCTGAGCTTCGTTCGCTGGCCGTGCGGCAGGGCGTGATTGAGAAAACCTTTGACGTACATGCGCTCAGGCATTGCACACAGATCGAATTCCTGGACACCGGCGTCGTGATTGGCCCCAACTCGCGCGTTGAAGCGACCGCCGCCGGCTATGTGCGCCTTTCTTTCGCCATTGATGGCTGGGCTTCTGACCCCGATGGAATCAAAGTGCCTGGGCCGAATTACAAAACGAATCTGGTGGATGGCTTTCCCTTTGGAGCATTGGTCGGCAAAGTCGGAGTCGCCGGGCCGCGCTTCGTCGTAGGGCGTAGCCTAAACAAAACAGGCTTGGGCGAAGGTCGCCTTTACCTGGCCGTGAACGACAACGGCCATTGGCAAAA
>DAOMFR010000004.1:24818-73893 GCA_035429885.1 Blastocatellia bacterium | reverse complement strand
ACTACGAAGAGCGGGTCAACCGCGTGCTGGATTACATCACGCAGCATCTGGACGGTGATCTTTCGCTGAACAATCTGTCCCGCGTCAGCCATTTTTCCGCCTTTCATTTCCACAGAATTTTTCAGGGCATTACCGGGGAAACGCTGAACAGTTACGTTCGGCGCGCTCGGCTGGAAAGAGCCGCCCAATTGATGAAAGCTGCGCCAGCCAGGCGTGTCACGGACATTGCGCTGGATGTAGGCTTTCCCGGTCTGGCCGAATTTTCGCGGGCGTTCAAAGCTCATTTTGGAATCAATGCCAGCGCCTGGGATCGGCGAGCGCCGCTGGAAATTAGCAAGATTTGCAAAGCGCCGGGCGACCTGACGTTTTACCCTCTGGAAGAATTGGAACAGCGCGCGAAGGCTGCGGGGTTGCGTGTTCGCATCAGCAAACTGGACAGATGCTCTTACGTTTACTTCCGCGTCTTTAATTCGTATGGCAGCGAGCGGCTGGTTGAAGCTTACCGTTCGCTGGTGGATTGGCTGGCCGAGCGGCAAACCGACCTGAACGATGTGGTCATGATCGGGATGTCTTCGGACGATCCGAGCATTACGCCTCCAGAGAAATGCAGTTATGACCTCGGCGTAGTTTTTCCGAAAAACGCTGACGATCAGGGAGTTGTGGGAGAAATCCTGAAATCGCGGCGGCGGAAAGTTGGTGGAGTCTTGCCGCCAAATCGCGCCGAGTGCGAGGCTCTGGGGCTGACCCTGCGTGAGTTTGAAGCCGAAGCCGTGGCGGCGCTGCACTGCGTGGGAGACATTTCGGCGGTGGGAGACGCCTGGCAATATCTTTTCAGAAGTTGGCTTCCGGCCAGCGGTTACCAACCGGCCAATACGCCTGCATTCGAACTCTTCGTGCGGACGCCGGAAGAGATCGGCTGGGAAACTTTCGATCTTTACGGCTGTCTTCCAATTGCCAAACTGTAATTTTAACCAGAGAAAAGGAGATTTCTGATGATTGGCAAACTGTTGTTTTTATTGAGCGTTAGCTGTCTGGTTTTCACACCGTTGAATAGCCACAAAGCCGAAGACGACCGGAAAATGATTGAAGCCGCCTGGACGGCGGTGAGCTTTGAACTTGCCGGGCAAAAGCTGCCAGAAGCAGCTTTCAAAGACACCAAGCTGGTTTTGGCCGATGGCCGTTACACTTATCAAAACGATAACGGCATCTACAAACTCGTGCCCGTCGAAGACCCGAAAGCTCCCAAAGCCATGGACATAACCGGCACGGATGGTCCGAACAAAGGGAAAACTTTCATGGCGATTTACGAACTGACGGGGGATTCGTTGAGGATTTGCTACGACCTTTCGGGCCAAACCCGGCCCACCGAATTCGCCACCAAAGCCGGAACCAAACAATTCCTGGCCACCTACAAAAGAGCAAAATCGTAAACAAGGAGCAATCTATGCAACTCGGCGCATTTTCAATCAGCTTGGCTGTCAAAGATATTGAAGCTTCAAAGAGTTTTTACGAAAAATTTGGTTTCAAGGTCTTTGCGGGCAATGTTGCGCACAACTACTTGATCTTAAAAAACGACGATACCGTAATCGGGCTGTTTCAAGGAATGTTTGAAAATAACATTCTGACCTTCAACCCCGGCTGGGACAGCAACGCACAGAAGCTCGACTCCTTTACAGATGTGCGCGAACTTCAGCGCCAGCTCAAGGCGCAAGGAGTTGAACTGGCGACCGAAGCAGACGAAAGCACAACAGGGCCAGCCAGTTTTATCGTGGTAGACCCGGATGGAAATTCGATCCTTTTTGATCAGCACGTGTAAGCAAGCTGGCTTTAGTCAGGGAGATTTGGGTGAAGGCTCTGGTTTGATGGCGACCTGCGTTGAACTGTGGTATTAGTCCCTCTCGTCCAGAGGTTTCAATCTCACAAAATCATCATTGTCAGGAGCTACAACCGATGAAATCACTCAATATCTCCACTCAAGCTGCTCTTTCACGTCGCAGCTTTCTACGCGGAGCCGGTGTCGCGCTTTCGCTGCCGTTGCTGGATGCGATGATGCCTGCGTTTGCGCGCGCCGAAACTGCCGCTGTGCCGCGCCGCTTCTTTGCGATTTGCAACAACCTGGGCGTGTTGCCGTCGAAGTTCTTCCCGGCGGCGGATTCCAAAGGCTTTGGCTATCAGCTTTCGCCGTATCTGGAAGAACTCAAAGCGCATCGCAATCAGATTACTGTCTTCAGCGGCGTTTCGCATCCTGACGTAGACGCTGGTCATCCGGCAGACAATTGCTTCCTGACTGCTGCGCCACACCCTTCAAGTGGCGGCTTTCGCAATACGATTTCGCTGGATCAATTTGCCGCGGAGCACATTGGCAACCAGACGCGCTTTCCGTCGCTGACGCTCGGTGTCAATATTCAGCAAGGTCAGCACAGTCTTTCGTGGACGAGCGGCGGCGTGCTGATTCCTTCCGAAGAAAAACCTTCCGAAATTTTCAAACGGATGTTCGTCACCGGCACACCTGCTGAAGTCGAAGCGCAAATGCGCCGCCTAGCTTTGGGGCAAAGTGTGATGGATTCCGTCGCTGAGCAAACAACTCGTTTGCAAAAGAACATCGGCCCGCGCGACCGCGAACGGCTGGATCAATACATGACCGGCGTCCGTGACCTGGAAAAACGTCTTGGCCAAGCCGCCGAATGGGAACAGAAACCAAAGCCAGTCGTCAGCGTGCCATGTCCGGCGGACACTGCCGCGCCGCGCGATTACTTTGAAAAAGTGCGTTTGATGTACGACCTGGCCACGTTGGCGTTTGAAACGGATTCGACTCGGTTGGTGGCGTTGATGCTCGACAGCGTGAATTCGCCTGCGATTACCATCGGCGATGAAACGATGGCGGACAGTTACCACGCGATTTCGCATCACGGCAGGAAGCCCGAAAAGTTGCGGCAGCACGAAATGGCGGATCGCTTGCAAATGCGCGCGCTCGACAAGCTGTTCTGTGATTTGAAATCGCGCAAAGAAGGGAACGAAACCTTGCTTGACCGCACGATGGTCCTTTATGGCACGAACATGGGCGACGCCAACACTCACGTGACGACGAACCTGCCGACGTTATTCGCGGGCGGCGGATTCAAACACGGTCAGCACCTGGCTTTTGACCGTGAACGCAATTACCCGCTGCCCAATTTGTTCGTGAACGTGCTGCAACGGCTTGGTATTGAGACAGACAAATTCGCCTCCAGCACTGGCACAATGCGCGGGCTGGAAGTGGCCTAAGCAGGTATTTCAATTCAAAGGCGCGAACTGGCTAGACGCAGAACAAGTTTTGCCGGTTTGCGCTTTTGTGTTCACCCTTCTAAAGAGAAGCACGTTTTGACACCTCGCCAAACGCTATGCTACAACGCGCCATCAAACAGTTAATTCCGGTGCTTTTATTAGCCGACGGTTTTTATAGCAATGCTTGAAGTTAGGTCGCTTCGGCCCCATTCCGAATGGCCTTAAAATGTGATCAATCGTCTTTCACGAAATGATCTTTTTTGGCGCTCGTTGCCCACTGCTCCCCAATATTAACCTACTTAACAGAAAGGCAAGGTCAACTATGGCAGCATCTGCAACTGCGCTTGCTCGTAAGCGTGAAATCGTTAAATCGGAAGAGCCAATCCGCACCATCTGTCTAACCGTACAGCCAATGAACGCCGAGACCTTTGCGCCGTATGGCCAAATTGTCACAGAGCGTGGAGATGTCGCGATTGACATTGACGGGGGGAAGGCCAGCGTCACTGCACAAACTGTCGAATCGCGGCCTATGGTTGTTGATTTTCTTGGCCGTCATTTGCGGTCGGAACAGTTTTTTGCTCCGCTGGGAGCCACGAAATCTGTTATTGCCCTTGCGCCTCCTTGTGTAGATGAAGCGGCTTTGCCGGACATTACCAAACTGGCGGCCTTTCTTGTAGACGGAGAGTGCGCGTTCAAGCTTCACCGTGGCACCTGGCACGCTAGCGCGTTTCCATTGACCGAAAGAGCATCCTTTCTGGTTCTGGATCGCGAAAACACGCTGGAAGAAGATTATGATTTGCGTGATTTAAAAACCACGCTTGGCGTAGTCGTCCAAATTCAACAGTAGCTCAACGACAGTCACATTCAAATTCCGTGGGACAGTCCAAAGATTGTCCCACAGCAATTTCTTAGTTATGCAGAACATCAAATTGATTTTCGGGAATGCGCTGATCCTGGCGCTTTTTTCTTTAACCGCCGTTTTGACTGCCTGCAATAAAGGCAGCGTTGTTTCCGATTCGGCTTCGCAACAGCCGGCTTCGCAACCACCGGCGGCGCAGTCTGCTGCTCAGCAACCAGCCGAGCCTTCTCAAAATGCTGCGCAACCGGCCGGAGCAGGGCAGGCTCAACAACCGACCCCGTCGCCGACTTTGCACCCGCTGATGAAACAGGCACAGGCGAATCCGGGCGTTCCTGTTTCGATTCCCGATGCAGTCAAACGGCCGCTCAACGCTGAAGAGATGAAAAAGGCGATGGAGGCGATGCCGCCTGAAGTTCGCGCACGGCTTCAGGGGATGGCTGTCGCTCCGCAAGGCGCGAAGCCGCAGGCAACCGCAACTCCCAAAAAATGAAATGAATTCTTCCGAAGCGTCTGACGTTTATCCTCAAACCGAAGTTTACGATAACCCGCAGGAATTGGCTTGGGCGGCAGCGCTTCGGTTTGCAGGGATGGCGGAACAATGCGTGTCTGAACGCGGCAAGTTCACCGTTGCGCTTTCCGGAGGCTCGACTCCCAGGGCCATGCTTGCCTTGTTGGCTCAAAAGCCTTTTGCCGATTCACTGCCTTGGAATTCGATTTACTTTTTCTGGGGGGACGAACGGTGTGTGCCGCCGGACCACGCTGACAGCAATTATCGAATGGCACGCGAAGCACTGTTAGCGAAAGTGGCGGTACCGCAAGAGAATATCTTCCGCGTTCACGCCGAAGATCAAAATCATGAGCAAGCTGCGGACACTTATTCAGCGACGATTCGTCAGTTTTTCAATTCCGAGACTCCTCAATTTGATCTGATCTTTTTGGGAATGGGCGCTGATGGCCACACCGCTTCGCTATTCCCCGGGACTGCGGCGCTGCAAATCACAGACCAAATTGCTGCAGCCAACTTCGTCGAAAAGCTGACCGCCTGGCGCATCACTTTGACGGCACAGACAATCAATCACGCTCGCCAAGTGATCTTTCTGGTCGCAGGGGAAGAGAAAGCCGCAGTACTGAAAGAAGTTCTGGAAGGCAAACGCCAGCCGGAAACCTATCCCAGCCAGCTAGTTCATCCAGTCAGCCAATCATTGTTATGGATGCTGGACGAAGCTGCGGCCAGTTTGTTGTCCGATAGTGAAAACGAATAAGTCCGATTTCTTGACTGACTTCATTGGCACACCTAGAATCACCGCGCTTTCACCAAACATCCAAAACACAAATTTTCAACTTCTGAGAGGTTACAGCTATGCTGAGTCGTCGTTTGCAACTTTTGGGCATCGTCCTGATTTTGAGCGTTTTCAGCTTGCCGTCCACGACCGCCAAACATTCTATAGACGAACGCGAAGAGATTTTGAAAAAGATGGATGGGCGCGCCGAGTATTTCGGTGACCTCTCACGCCGCATTTGGGAATTTGCCGAAGTTGGTTATAAGGAAAACAACAGCTCCTCGCTCTTGAAAGCCGAATTGCGCGCCGCAGGTTTTCAGATTCAAGAAAACGTCGCTGAAATCCCGACGGCATTTGTCGCGACGTTCGGACAAGGGAAACCTGTCATAGGAATCCTTGGGGAATACGATGCGCTGCCTGGATTGTCCCAGATTTCTTTTATCGCTGAAAAACGTGCTCGCGTTGCCGGAGGCCCAGGCCACGGATGTGGGCATAATTTATTCGGCACTGCTTCGGCGTTTGCAGCGATCACACTGAAAGATTATCTGGTGGAGAAAAAGATCAGTGGAACGATCAAGTTTTTCGGAACTCCAGCCGAAGAAGGGGGATCTGGCAAGGTATTCATGGCTCGTGCGGGTGTTTTCAACGACCTCGATGTTGCTCTGGCTTGGCACCCTGGCGACGCAAACAGTGCTAGCTTGAAATCTTCCTTAGCCAACGTCACAGCGAAATTTCGCTTTTATGGTCAGGCAGCTCATGCGGCGGCGGCTCCTGACAAAGGGCGTTCTGCGCTGGACGCTGTGATGCTGATGGCTCACGCCGTTGACATGATGCGCGAACACGTCCCGCAAACGACTCGATTGCATTACATCATCACCAAAGGCGGTGAAGCTCCTAACGTGGTGCCTGATTTTGCAGAAATTTATATGTACGCTCGACATCCAAGTATGCCAGTGTTGGATGGCATTTGGTCTCGAGTCGTTAAATGTGCCGAAGCTGGAGCATTGGCAACAGAAACTAAAATGGAGATGGAGCTGGTGGGCAGTGTTTACAACGAATTGCCCAACGAACCGCTTGCCAGATTGATTGATAAAAATCTGCGTCAGGTCGGCGGTGTTAAATACACTGCTGAAGAGGTGACCTTTGCCGAAAAACTCCGCTCGACTTTTTCCCTAGATGGAGCCTTGGCTATGGGTAGCCAGGAGCAGATTCAAGGTATAGAAGATGGCGTCAGTTCAGGCTCAACGGATGTTTCAGATGTCAGCTGGATTGTGCCGACCACTGAGTTTCGTGCTGCAACATATGTTCCTGGCACTCCTGGCCATAGCTGGCAAGCCGTTGCTTGTACAGGCAGCAATATCGGGCGCAAGGGGCTGACGGTTGCTGCAAAAACTCTAACCTTGTCGGCTATTGATTTGCTAAATAACCCGAAACATATTGAAGAGGCTAGGTCCGATTTCAGCAAGCGCCGTGCTGGCCATGAATACCGCTCACGAATTCCAGCCAACCAAAAACCCGCGCTCAATTACCGTGATAAATAGAAGATTCTGTATGGATTAATCACGAATGATTGCCCTCGTTTGCTGTGCCATTTGCTCTCGTCTTTTCGGCAGCTTCAGAAAGTAGCAAACGCAAAGCTGCCAATGGTGCCATCCTTTCCTCGCTCACTTGCCCACTCGCTGATACTGCTTTGTGTGTGTAGGGCTTTATCACCGTCTTACGCAAAAAAGCATTTTATTTCCTGCCTTGTTTGCCATGGCCGCTGGACGCGGTACTGCAATGAATAAAGTTGAGGCCGGAAACAGTTAATACCTTAAAACCAATAGCTCTAATTGTCGCTTAATTGTGAAATTTACTGGCATATTGGCGGCAGTGTTTTTATCTGACGAACGTTAGGGGGTTGAAGGCGGATATTTGTAGGACATTTAGGTTTAAATGTAGGCTTTAACCCTACATTTTTCTTGACAGATGCCTACAATGAAGCTACGCTTAAGCCTAGTTGAAGATAAGTTATCTTAATCACATAGGGACGATTTGGTGGTATTTATTTCTGAAATCGTTCTCGGAACGAGAAGATCGCGATTTTCGAATAAATGAAATTTGGTGGTAGGACTTGGTTAACCCCCAAAATCGTTTCTTACACAGTTATTGAATTAAACTTAGCAGTCTCTTGAGGTGCCGAGGATGCTTTCTGAGCTATCTAGTGGAAAAGAATTGTTCAATAGTCAAATAGTAAACCCCGAAAAATTTTGGGACTCACACAGAGCAGGTAGTAAAACAGGTGTTTCAGATCGCAAAAAAGTAAAAGTGTCGAAATTGCAATTCTTGTTGGAATTAGATGCTGCCAGGGAGTTTGAGCGACAACGTCTTGCCAGAGAGCTTCATGATCAAATGGGACAGGAAATAGTTGCCTTGAGTCTCGGTCTCAAGTCGCTAAAAAAGCACCTTATTGCTACTCCAGAAATAAATTCTCACTTGGAACAACTACAAGTGATAGTGGGGCAGCTGAATCAGCAAGTTCATAACATAGCTTGGGAATTAAGGCCTTCAATTCTAGACGATTTGGGGTTAAAGGAGGCGTTACTGCATCTTGTCGATAAATGGTCTTCGAGTACAAATATGAGCATAAATTTTCGGTGGTCAAAGCTAAATGAATCAAAGATGACCAAATTCGTGAAAACTGAAATATATCGGATAGTTCAAGAATCTTTAGTAAATATAGTCAAGCATGCTAATGCTGATGAAGTCTTAATAGATTTAACAGTACAAAATAACAGTTTAATAATTCATATTTCTGACAATGGTTGTGGGTTTAATAGAGTCTTCGGCGAAGATAGCCGATCTGAAGGCGAAAGGAAGAGGTTTGGTTTGGTCGGAATGCTTGAGAGAGTCAAGTTATTGTCAGGTACATTTGATGTCTCTTCGTCTCCTCAAGTAGGAACAATACTTACTATAGATATACCTCTTTACCCAGAGAAGAAAAGGTAAAATATGTCGAAGCTGGGGGTTTTCCTTGTAGATGACCATCCAATAGTACGTAAAGGGCTTAAAGCACTTGTGGCAGAGCAGCTAGATATGGAGGTAGTTGGTGAGGCCGGGGATGGACGCAGTGCATTATTGCAAGCAAAAGAGTTACTGCCAGATGTAATGATCCTTGACATTACGCTACCAGATCTAAATGGTATTCAGTTAATGGAAAAGATTAAGCAGGTTTGCCCTCAAGTAAAAGTCCTAGTGTTAACTGTTCATGAGGCAAGCGGTTATTTACGCCAGTTGTTTCAAGTTGGAGCGGCTGGGTATTTACTCAAGAAAACTGCTGGAGATGAGTTAATACATGCAATTAGAGTGGTAGCTTCTGGTAGTGCTTATCTTGACCCTACACTTGCAGGTAAAATGGTAACCACTCTAGTTCAATCCTTGCCTCACGGAACGGGGAAAGCCAATACAAAAACAAAATTAAGTGAGCGTGAGAAAGAAGTTTTGCGTCTAATGGCGTTAGGGTTTAGCAATAAAGAAATTGCCGGCCAATTAGACTTAAGTGCAAAAACGATAGAGACGTATAAGGCTAGAGTCATTGAAAAACTTGGTTTAGGTAGTCGCGCCGAATTAGTTCGATATGCTCTAAATCAAGGATGGCTTGAAGATATTTAGTAATAATAGTTTGGATACTAAATGCATAATTAGGTATTTGCGATTTAGTGAGGAGGTAAATTTTTGAAACCTGAATTATCCCCCAATATGAAACCAGTTCGAGTGTTGCTTGTTCAGAATCAAGAATGCGTTAGATTCGGCCTACGTTTGTTAATCGAAAGCGTTTCTGAGGTCGAGGTAGTAGGAGAAGCCTCAAATTATGCACAAGCTATGCTAGCAATCGAGCATAGCCGACCAGATGTCATTCTTTTGGATCACGAACATGGAGGAGATTGTGGAATTGATGCAATCCCAGATTTAATCTCTGCATCACGAAATGGCCGCGTTTTGGTCTTTACTGGTGAGTGGAACCCAGAAGCGCACTACAGGGCGTTTGGGTTGGGAGCGATGGGATTGGTTTTCAAGACTGATTCACCAGATATTCTGACTAAGGCTATTGAAAAAGTTTATTCTGGAGAAGCTTGGATTGAAAGTGTAACCATGGCCAAAATGTTAAGAGAAATATGGCAAGGAAAAGTGAAGTCAAGTGAAAACAGTTTTTCACAGGAAAAAAATAAAAAACATAAAAGTACGTTAACTCAACGAGAGCGAGAGGTTGTTGTACTAATTGGCGAACAGCTTAAAAACAAGCAGATCGCCGACAGGCTATTTGTTTGTGAAGCCACTATTCGCCATCACTTAACCTCAATTTATGACAAGCTTAATTTAAACAATCGTTTTGAATTGGCACTATATGCCTATCAAAATGGATTAGCTAAGCAGCCATCTGTAGGAGTTGACTAGCTTTATTTTTACCTCCGTTTAGTATGCTATATTCGCGCTGATTGGTATTTTTGATTTCAAGGTAGTTTTGCCGTATGAGTTTACCGATGCTTCAAGTTGTAATTTTGATTGAACCGATAATGATGATGTTATTTGGGTGCATGCTACTCTTAGTTGCAAAAAGAATTAAACAATGGATCGCATAAGGGCGCAAATAGGCTTTAAGCGTATTTTACATGGCGAGGTTATAAAGAATAATGAACAATTTTAGGCCGCGAACGATACTAGAATACATCAAAATGCTATGGAGGCAAAAATTTATAGTCATTCTTTTCTCGATAGCTATGATGATTGCGGCAATTAATGCCATGCGGACGGTTCGCAATGTCTATGAAGCAAGTGCGTTAGTTGCAATATCAATTCAGTCAAGTGAAGAGCGAAGCGCTGTGGATGTGCAGGTCGCGGCCGCTAATCAGCATTTACTTAGTCGTGCAAATCTTGAGCCCATCGTTAAGCGTTACCGTCTTTATAATGGAAATAATAATATTGATGCTGCTGTTGAGTTGCTCCGCAAAGACCTAAAAGTCGAGACAAAGGTTCGCGACTATTACCCACAATTTCCAATATCTTTTACTATTACCTACAAACACGCTGATCCTATTTTGGCTATGCAGGTGACAAATGATTTAGCGACATATTTTGACAATTCAAATGAGGTCATTGAAAAGCGTAATGCAGAAGAAGTTAATGCACTTGAAATAAGCATCAATGAGCTTGAAACCAGTCTTAAATCTTTAAACAAGCAACGAATAGCAAAAGAACAATCAGCAGGTAATCAAAATATTGTTAAAGTCCAGCGAGCTTCATTGAAGGCTGCCTTAGAAGCTCTGAATGACAAAGAGTTTGGTATAAATCAGCGAATTACTCAGCAAAAACGACTGGTTAGCGAACAGGAAAAATTATTAAAAGTTCTGCCTTCAGGCTCAAATGATTTTGCTCGGAGTAGCGCTTATGGCGTTTTGTTGGCTGAAAGAGCGCGTTTAGAAGCACAGCTTAAAGATCAGAAATCGCAATATACAGAAAAGAATTCGAAAGTCATTCAAACACAGTCGCAAATTTCTGAGGTCAATAAGCAGCTTACGCAGATGGATGAAAAAAGAAGTCAATCTGGTCTGGATGCGTCATCTCCAGAGACAGGTGAATTACGTGGATTACGCCGAGAATTGACAAATTTAGAAACTGATCTTGAACTTGTTCAGCGAGACATAAAAAGAAAGCAGCAAGCCTTATCGTTATTACCAGAAATTGAGGATTCGCCATCTGACATAGTTTTGAATGATGCAAATCTCTATGCGCAATCGGCTGGTGCGGGGCAGAAAGATATTGAGGGTAATACTGAATATAATCTTCTATTTAATCGTTATAGTACATTGCTCGAAAAGCGCGATTCCCTGCGTAAATTTGGGAAGGCAGGAGCGATAGTGGGTTCCGGTATTTTTCAAACCATAGATAAAGCCATTGTTCCTGTGAACCCAATATCACCGAATCGGTTAAAGCTTCTGATTATTTCAATTGTTATGGCTTTAGGAATTGGAATTATGGCTGCTTTTGTTATTGAAGCGCCAAAATTGTTGATGGTTCAAGATGAACGTGATGTCGAATACCTCCTTGGAGCTCCAGTTATTGGATTAATTCCTGAAACGCTTACAGTGTCAGAAAGCCGGCATTTTCGTAAGTTATTTTTAGTGCGCGCTTTAGGAGTGTTAGCATTCGCCGTAATATTAGTGCCCGCGCTAATTATTCTTTTGAAGAAGTCGCAAATCTTTCAATTGTTAGCGAAATAAGTTCGAGTTATTAAAGCAGCAGGAGTAAAAATGGAGAATAGACTAGAAGTTGTAACCGCGAGAAAAAATGAGCCCCGTCGAACTAAACCTTTTCACGAAGAGGCAAATGACGTTAGTGAGAATACTTTAGGTCAAGCTTTAGATAAATTTGATTATGCGTATCATCCGGCTTCAATTCATAGCTCTGGAAAATTTGATCAAAGAGAGAGAAATAGTTTAAAAATATCGAGAGAGGCTCTAGCTGAGCCGTCACGTGAGGTGTCACTAAATTTTTTTCACGTTGCTTCGCACTTAGTTACTTTACATGAAAATGATCTCGTCGCGTCCGAGCGATATGACATGTTGGCTTTACGGCTAATATCAGGTACTGCAGAAAGGCTTTTTAAACGTGTTTTGATTACTTCGGTTTTGAAAGGTGAAGGGCGCACCAGTGTGCTTCTTAATCTTGCCGGTGCATTATCACGAGCAGGTAAGCGAGTGTTAGTGGTTGACACTGATTTTGTGAAACCATCTGTAACGAGACTGTTAGGAATTGAATCGCAGATTGGCCTTGCAGAAACCTTTAAACGTGGATTACCTCCTGGTGCGGCAATAGCTAGAATACTACCTGCCGACTTTCATGTGCTTCCAACCCGAGAGAGAATTGATAATTCGGTTGAGATTCTTACATCACCAGCTTTTCATGAGATGTTAGAGATCCTTGACCCTAATTATGATTTTATTCTGTTCGACTCTCCTCCAATGTTGGATCGCGCAGATTGCAGCATGTTAATTAAATTGGTAGACACCGCTTTAGTCGTTATTCGGCAAGGTGTTACCAAAACCTCTCAGTTATCGAAAGCTATTGAGCAATTATCCCCAGAAGATATATTTGGTGTGGTGCTTAATAGAATAACTGATCATTAAACATAACATGGAAGGGCGGTAATAATGATCTCTATACATATGCAAAATACGTTCTTGGGAACGTCGCATGATGCAGGTAAAAATTTACGATTGTTTATGGTGATGCTCTTGCTTTTGGGAGGGATGCCAGAATGGTCATACTCTCAGTCAATTTCCGGCAGTAATCAAGGAAAACCTGTTTTCAGTAATAGGCAAAGCAAAGAGGCATTAGATAGCGAGCTTGATGAAGAATACTTTAAAACGGTGTATCGGAAGTTTTATGAAACATACCGCCTTGGCCCTGGGGACGAAATTGCTATTCGAGTGTTAGGTCAACCTGACTATTCGATTCCAAGAATTAAAGTTTCACCAGTCGGCCGTGTCTACCATCCATTAGTGGGTGAGATTGAAGTTGCGGGAGTTACAATTCCGCAACTTGAAAAAAAACTTACCTCTGATTTTGGTGAATATGTCATCAATCCCCAGGTGAATGTTTCTCTTGAAGAAGCTCAAAGTGCCAAGATCGGCGTTTTAGGCGAGGTAAGAACGCCTTCTATTGTCGTTATTTCCAAACCTTTAACAATTCTTGAAGCTATTAATTCGACAGGTGGTTTTACTGAGACGGCTGACCGTAGAGATGTCGTACTTTTGAGGCAAGATCGAAATGGCTTGATGCAACAGAGAAAAGTAGATGTAAAAAAGATTCTAGACGGAAAAGCAGGGCCCGAAGAAAATTTTATGGTGCGATCTGGAGACACGATAATTGTTAATGGCAATTTTAAGAAGAAGATGGGCAATGCGGTGAATTCATTGAGGTTTCTGAGTTTTTTATCTTTTATGGTGTATGGACGGTAACAAGCAGTATGTACAGAAACCTACTAAATATTTCAATGAGTGATGGTATTTGTGTAGTTTTTTAACGAGGTGGTTCATGGTTCTGGAGATTGTTTTTTTTGCTTTTATTGGTTTAGCAGTTTACGTCTATTTGGGATACCCGGTCGCAGTGTGTTTACTGAGCCGGTTATTTTCACGCCCCGTAAGGAAAGATGATTTTACGCCCAGCATATCTGTAATTATTGCTGCATATAACGAGGAGCGTGATCTGCCGGAGAAGCTGAAGAATGTGCTTTCTCTTGATTACCCGAAAGAAAAGCTCGAAGTCATAGTGGCATCTGATTGTTCGACTGATAGGACCGATGAGATTGTCAATGGATTTGCCGGCCAAGGCGTGATTTTGAATCGTCAGGAGCATCGGCTCGGAAAAACGCGCGCGCAACAACAAGCCGCGAAAATATCTTCAGGTGAAATTCTTGTTTTTTCGGACGCCACGACAATTTATCAGGAGGATGCTCTCCGGAAAATTGTACGGAGTTTTGCAGACCCTGAAGTCGGATGTGTCGCAGGGCAGCTTGTGTACGTGGACCGTGTGTCAACCGCAGTGGGAAAAGGGTGCAGATCATATTGGGGGTACGAAAAGTTTCTCAAGAAATGCGAAAGCAGACTTGGATCGTTGATCGGTGTTAGTGGATGTCTTTACGCGGTGAGGCGGATTTGCCAGGTCAGATTAAGCAATCAAATGATTGACGATTTTGTCATTGCAATGGAAATTCACCTACAGGGGTTACGAACGGTTTATGAGCCAGAGGCAATTTCGATGGAAGATACGAATAACCGTGGCCAAGACGAAATGCGCATGAGGATTCGTGTTATTTCCCAGACATTGCGTGCCCTAAATAAGTATAAGGAAGTGCTTAGCTTGTCTCGTCATGGCATTTTTGCCTTCCAGATGATTTCGCATAAGGTCTTACGTTATTTAGTCCCATTCTTTTTGATTGGCGCATACGTAACTAATTGGTTCTTGATTAACGAGTCAGCACTCTTTTCTTACTTCTTCCTGGGGCTATCTGCATTCTATTTAATGACATTAGTTGGGTGGCTTGCAGAGCGATTGAAAGTGAAGATTGGTCCCCTGGCAATTCCTTATTACTTCGCTTTGGTTAATGTTGCCTCTGTTGCCGGAATCGTTCGCTTTATCAGCGGCGGCACTCAGGTTGTATGGGAGCCAATGCGTGAAGTTAAGGCAACAAAAGGCGCAGAAACAATTTTGCCGAGCCGTAGTTAGTTGGCTGGAGAATTTCGCAGAGGCTTTTCAAGCCTATGAGATTCGCAGGCGCGTCGCGTGTCGAAATGGGGGTGACGTGCTGCGAGTGGTGAGGTGGGTAATCCGGGGCTGGGGGAGATCCTGGACTACCACCTCACCAGTTTTAGGTAATCGTAAAACTGTGGAACTCCCGCTGATTACCTCAGGCGTTGGCTTCGCTAGAAATACGGCATTATCAATAGTGAAATTCGGTGGATTGCTAGCAACGTGATTGCGGTATTTTTTGTTTGATGAGATGTAAGTCAGCTGTAAGTGAAGTACGGAATGGTGAATGGAGATAGTTATGGTTGGATCTCTTAAAAATCTGAAGAAGCTGCGCGGCAAGAGCTTGAGAGAAATCCGTATTCGTGGCGGTCAGGAGCTAGCGCGAATACGCGAGCAGTTTCTGGCAGAGACCGAAATAACTGATGCAGTTTGGCTTGGCTTGATTCAACCGTCGGTTCGCATGAGAACGGGGGAACTGACTTCTTCTCAGATTACAACGCGAATAAAAAATGCCGGAGTGCAGACCTTTTTTCCATCCGTTGCTCATCGGTCTGAAATAGCGACTTTGATGGCAACGCGTTTCAGCAGCCAACGTGAAGCGATCATTGCCAGAGCGAATAGAGTACTTGCCGGAAAATTTGACCTGCTTGGTTATGATGGGTTGGAATTCGGTAGCCCGGTTGATTGGCATTTAGAACCGATTTCAAACAAGCGAACTCCATTGTCACACTGGAGCAAGATTGATTTTCTGGATCCTGAAGTTGCGGGTGACAAGAAAATCACATGGGAACTCAATCGCCATCAGTTTCTTGTCACATTAGGTCAGGCCTACTGGGTGACGGGTGACGAGAGATATGCCGATTGTTTTGTTACCTTAGTTTCGTCCTGGATGGATGCTAACCCGCCAGGTAGAGGAATCAATTGGGCCAGCAGTCTGGAAGTCGCTTTTCGTGCAATTTCGTGGCTGTGGGCATTTCACTTGTTTGCAAGTTCGCCGCGATTGACGCCGAAATTCACTTTAAGGTTCCTAAAGTTTCTAACTGCGTTTGGAAACCATGTCGAAAAATACCTGTCATTTTATTTCAGCCCCAATACACATCTAACAGGTGAAGCTCTGAGTTTGTTTTATCTTGGAGTTGCGCTCCCCGAATTGAAAAATGCCGAAAAGTGGCGTTCGTCTGGCTTAAAGATTTTGCAAGATCAGCTTTACACGCAAATCCGTGGGGACGGAGTTTACTTTGAGCAAGCGAGTTATTACCACCGGTACACAGCGGACTTCTATACCCATTTATTGGTGTTGGGACGTGCAGCGCGAATCGCTTTACCGCCAGAGCTGGAACAGAGCTTGGCGAAAATGTTCGATCATCTGATGTGGATCACTCGACCAAATGGATCATCTTCCTTTGTCGGCGACGATGATGGCGGACGTTTGGTGATGTTGGGAGTTCGGAGATCGGATGATTTTCGGGATACGCTTGCAACAGGAGTCGCAATTTCCGGACGTAGCGACTGGAAATTCGTTGCTGCCGAAGCGGCGGTTGAAACATTGTGGTTGTTAGGGCCAGATGGACTGGCGCAGTTCGACAAGGTCAACGCCCAACTTCCCGAAAAGTTGAACCACACGTTTTCGGAAAGCGGTTATTTCGTGCAGCGGGATGGGTGGTTGCCTGAATCGGCTTATTTGCTGATTGATTGCGGGCCGCATGGAAGTTTGGGATGTGGCCATGCTCACGCCGACGCGCTGTCGCTGGAGTTTTCAGCCGGTGGGGTTCAGTGGTTAACCGATAGCGGAACACTGACTTACACGGGCAAAACCGAACTGCGAAACTACTTTCGCTCAACCGCTGCGCATAACACCGCTGAAGTTGATGGCCAGTCACAATCGGTCGCTTCGGGGCCCTTTTCCTGGAGTCATATTGCCGAAAGCAAGCTGGGGGATTTCATTGCAACTGAAAACTTCGGCTATTTTTCCGGTTCGCACAATGGATACGAGCGTCTGGCTGACCCGGTGACGCATACGCGCGAAGTGCTGTTTTTGAAGTCCAGCGTGGAGTCGCTAATGCCGCCGTATCTGATAGTACGAGACAGATTCGACGCACGCGAACATCATCGCTACGTCTTGAATTATCATTTTTCGCCGAATTGTCGCGCGTCTGTGCGAGAGGTTCAAAGCCCGATTGAAAAGTCTGACGCTGCGCACCGCAACGCTTGGCAAATCGAAGTCGCCTCAAACGACGCCGGTTTGATTTTGTCGTCGCTTGGAACCGCGGCGTTACAAGCGGATGTAAAACAGAATTGGATTTCTCGCTGTTATGGTCAATGCCAGAGTGCTCCGATGGCGTCTATCACAACGGCAGGTAAAGGAACCCAATCATTTGCCACGTTAATTGTCCCTACCAGTGCCCAAAAACCAGTTAACTACAGCCGTCAATCTGTTTCTCCATTAGGAGAAGGAGGTTTCAAACTCTCTCTGGGCAATACTCTGGACACAATCCTGATAGGTGACCAAGCCAGTAAGCTTGGCAGTGGTTTTCTTTCGGCTACCGGAGCCTTGGCATGGCTACGTGTTTTAGGGGGCAAAGCTCTTCACGCCGGATTGGTTTGTGGCCAGAGATTAGAAATTCAAGGCTGTTTGGAATTCGTGTCAAAGACAGTGGTCAATCATTGTTCAGTGGAATTTCGCAAAGATTGGCTGGAACTCAGCTTGAACGGGACGGACAAATTCGATCTGGTGTTTCACTCACCGGTCAGTCGAGTGGTGATTAACGGCGTAAGTTTCTCAATTGAGCGCAGGGTGCGGCGCGCGTCATTTGAACAAGAGGCCAATGGCTGGCAATTAAAGCTGGCGCAGTTGGCCATGAGTTAATTCGGAGCAAAGGAAGTAATGTGTGGAATATGCGGCATTGCCGTACCTAAAAAATTGAATCGTCGTGTTGATGAATCGCTGCTCAATCGGATGCGCGACACATTGAATCACCGCGGGCCGGATGACGGAGGCAGTTTTATCGACGGCGGCATCGGACTTGGGCATCGGCGGCTTTCGATAGTTGATCTGGGCGGTGGCCATCAGCCTATGGCAAACGAAGACGGCCAAGTTCAGATTGTCTTCAACGGCGAAATTTACAACCATAACGATCACCGTCCGATGCTGGAAGCCCGCGGCCATCGGTACCGCACAGCCAGCGACACCGAAACCATCATTCATCTTTACGAAGAGTTTGGCGCAAACGCGGTTCAGTATTTGCGCGGCATGTTTGCCTTTGCCATTTGGGACGGCGCTCAACAACGGTTATTGCTTGCGCGCGACCGGCTGGGCATCAAGCCCGTTTATTACACGCTGTCGAAAGACGGCGAATTGCATTTTGCATCAGAGATCAAAGCGCTGGTTGAATCTCGCGCTGTCAAGCCGGAATTGAATTACGACGTGTTGGCAGACTTTGCAGCCAATCGTTACACCTCCGGCGATGAAACTCTCTTTCACGGAGTTCATCGGCTGGCTCCCGGGCACACGCTAGTCTGGCAAGACGGTCGAGTGGAGATTAAACGGTATTGGGAAGTCAGCTTTGCCAAAGACGATGCCCCGCTCAGCGACAAACAATATATTGAACAGTTTGACCAGCTTTTCCGCGAATCGGTCAGATTGCGGTTGATGGCCGATGTGCCATTGGGAATGTTTTTGTCCGGCGGAATTGATTCCACCGCAATCGCCGCCGTCATGAGCAAACTGGTTAGCAATCCGATCAAAACCTTTTCGGTCGCCTTTGCCGAACGCGAAGCTAACGAGTTGGAATATGCGCGAATGGCCGCCCGCGCGTTCGGCACCGATCATCATGAAATCGTCGTCAGTCCACAGGAATTTTTCGATGTGCTTCCAGCGATGGTTTATCAGGAAGACGAACCCATCGCGCATCCATCCAGCATTCCTCTGTATTTCGTGTCCAAGCTGGCGTCCGAACACGTCAAAGTCGTTCTAACTGGCGAAGGCAGTGACGAATTGCTGGCCGGTTACGACAAATACCGCAAAACGATTTACAACCTGGCATTTGGCCGCGCTTACAACAGTGTTGTTCCTTCGTCGCTGCGCCATTTGGTCAAACAGACGATTGAAAACGGGAGCGGCTCTTTGGCTGTCAGGCAAAAACTGGCGCGGACATTTCTGTGTGTGCCTTCCGATATTGAAAGCATTTACTTCGACAACTTTTCAGTCTTTTCCCGCAACCGCCAAAAGACTCTGTTTACAGACGACACTCGCGCACGAATTGCGGAAAGCAATCCGTATAAAACTTCGTTGGCGCTGATGGGCGAATCCGATGCGGCGACGATGCTCGACCAATTGCTGGCGGCGGACATGAAAACCTATCTCCATGAACTGCTGATGAAGCAGGATCAGATGAGTATGGCTGCTTCCATCGAAAGCCGCGTGCCGTTTCTGGATCACAAGCTGGTCGAGTTTGCCGCGCGCTTGCCGGAACGCATGAAGTTACGCGGGCTGACGACTAAATATATTTTGCGCCAGGCAATGGCCGACAAGATTCCGAGTGAGATTTTGACACGCAAGAAGATGGGGTTTCCGGTTCCGGTTGGCTCCTGGCTGCGCGGAAAGTTTCGGCATTTGTTGGATGATTACGTGTTGGGCGCGCGAGCGTTGGAACGCGGAATCTTCGAGCCGGATTTTGTGCGGAATCTGGTTTCGCGGCATCTGGCGGGCGAAAACCATTCAGAGCGATTGTGGATGCTCATCAATTTTGAAATCTGGCATCGCCGCTTCATTGATGGCGAAGAGCAGTGTTTGACCGAACCAACGGCGCCAATGAAGAAGGCTTTCGCGGCAGCATCGTGAATTCAGCAGGAGACGTTTACTTGAAGATACTTTGGATCAAAACCGAATTGCTTCATCCCGTGGACAAGGGCGGCAAGATTCGCACTTACGAAATGTTGAAGCAGCTCAAGCAAGAACATCATGTCATTTACCTGGCGCTGGATGACGGAATGGCTTCGCTGAATGGAAGTGAGGCTGCACGCGAAAAAGCGGCGGAGTACTGTCACGAATTGGTGACGGTTCCGCACCATACGCGCGCCAAGTTTTCTGTTGGGTTTTATGTTGAACTGTTTCAGAACCTGTTTTCTCGATTGCCATACGCGGTGAAGAAGTATGAATCTGAGGGAATGCGTCAGGAAATTCTTCGGCAGATAGAAATCAACAAACCGGATGTTGTGGTTTGCGACTTTCTGACACCCAGCGTCAATGTGCCGGAGCGGCTTGGTTGTGCCACGGTGCTGTTTCAACACAACGTCGAAGCCATGATCTGGAAACGGCATTACGAAACGCAACGCAATCTGCTCAAACGGCTGTATTTATATGGCCAATGGCGAAAGATGCTCGCGTTCGAGCGAAAAGAATGTCATCGCTACGATCAAGTCATCGCCGTTTCGCGCGAAGACAGCGAGATGATGCGACAGGATTACCAGCTGGAACAGGTCACGGATGTCCCCACCGGTGTAGATACCGAATTCTTCCGCCCACAATCCAACACCGAGATGGAGCCGGTGAGTTTGGTGTTTACCGGTTCGATGGATTGGATTCCGAACGTGGACGCCATCAACTGGTTTTGCAACGACATTCTGCCCTTAGTTCGAGCCAAAGTTCCCAACGTGAAGCTGACCGTGGTTGGCCGAAGTCCGGGACGCGAGCTTTTGGAACTCGCCGAGCGCGACTCTTCAGTAGTTGTAACCGGACGGGTAGATGATGTTCGCCCATATATGGAAAGCGCTGCTGCGTACATTGTGCCGATACGCATTGGCGGCGGAACTCGATTGAAGATTTATGAAGCGATGGCGATGGAAAAGCCTTTGGTTTCGACGACAGTCGGGGCTGAAGGCCTGCCGGTGGCAGATGGCGAAGAGTTGTTGCTGGCCGATACAGCCGCTTCGTTTGCAGAAGCTGTTGTGCGAGTTCTTCGTGATCAGCCATTTGCTCATCAGTTGGCGCAACGCGCGGCGAATACGGTTCGAGAGCGATTTGGTTGGAAAGGGGTAGCTGCCAAATTCGCGCGAAATTGCCAGCAGGCTTGCGATGCGCACCGAGGGGCGATTGAGTTGAAAACGGCTTCAGCGCGCAAAGAAACCTTGCGTCCAATTCCTTCAAGGTGATTGGACGATTCGACCAGACTTTCTCCACAAAGTTGTGATGAGGTTAGAGTAATTGGGAGATATGCACGATGTTTTTGGGGGCAACTGCGAAATTACTTGGGGAGGAACAACGTGTCAGAGAGACAGTTCATCCCGAAGCTGACATAAAAAAAGGGACCTTTGTCCTGATTGCCATTGTGGCGATCTGCATTTTTTATTTGCTGACGATTCGGGCTGGACACCATTGGGGCGATGATTTCAGCATGTACATCCAGCATGCCAAAAACATCGCCGAAGGCGTGAATTACAGAAACAGCAATTACATATATTGCCCGCCGTACGTTGGCCCCAATTTTTATCCGCCAATCTTGCCCTTGTTGTTGGCACCGATTATCAAGCTATTTGGGCTAAATCTGACAGCGATGAAGGTGGAATTGATTCTGGTTTTTGCGTTGTCGCTGTTTATGCTGGTTCAGGTGGTTAAAGACTTTCTGCCCAGAGATTGGCAATTGGCGTTGGTGTTGTTGGTCGGTTTCAACCCGTATTACTGGTCGGTTAAAGAAGGCATCGAATCGGAGATTCCGTTTTACTTGATGGTCTTTTTAAGCGTTTACCTGGTGCATAAGGCTTATGACAGGCTGGATCGCGAAACGAGCTTGAAAATAAAGCTAGGGTACATTTTGGCAACCGGCGTTTCGTTCTATTTAGCCTACGGCACCCGGATTGTTGGTTTGGTATTGATACCTTCGCTGGTTTTGTACGATCTGATTCGAAATCGGAAAGTAACCTTCTTCGCTGTGGGAACGATAATTGTTGCGGCGGCATTGATGATTGCCCAATCTGTTCTATTGCGTGGGGGCCAGTCATATGTGGAATTTATTCAGGGCGACCACCAAGGCATCTTGATCATGGATTGGATCAACATGCTTATGATCAACATTCCGCGGTACACGTCGTCGCTGACCAGGATCTGGGACAATGGTTATTTCAAACTCCCGCGATTGGGGATGACAGTGCTGATCTTTGGATTGGCGTTGATCGGTTTTCTGGCGCAGCTCCGAAAGCGAATCACGTTTATCGAACTGTTTGTAGTTTTGTACACCACCTGCATTGTAATAATGCCAATGGATGGTGGCGTTCGGTATTTGTTGCCGGTCATTCCGTTTTTTCTTTTCCACTCTTTGCAAGGAATCAGGTTGTTGACGGAGCGGAGCAAGATGAAAAACCTGGCTCTGGGCAGCATTGCAGCAGCCATATTGGTGACTTACGGGCTGGCATACAGCACATATAGCTTGCAAGAAGTTCCCAAAAGCATCACTAGTCCAGAAGCCGTCGAGTTTCTTAACTACATCAATCAAAAAACAGACCCGAATGAAGTCATTATTTTTGGGAAGCCCCGTGCGTTGGCGCTTTATACCAGTCGCAAGTCTTCCATTTATCCGATTATGGGGGATGACAAGGGAAGGTGGAGTTATTTCAAAAGGATTAAAGCCACGTTCATTGTTTTAGGGCCTCTGGGCGTAGAGCCACACGAAGATGAATTTTTAGCAGGCTTCCTTAATCGAAATCAGGGATTCATTCGGGAGGAATTCTCGAACTCTATTTTCAAGGTTTATCGAATTACCAATTTTCCTGAAGACGCACCGCAGAATCAAATCGTGAGGTTGTTCGACAGGAAGTTATCAAAATAAGTGTTTGGCATTTTGTATTTATAGATTTATAGGAGATTTAGAATGAAAGTTAGCGTCATCGGATTGGGGTATGTTGGTTGTGTTTCGGCGGCTTGCTTGGCTCAAGCTGGACACGAGGTGGTTGGTGTGGATGTTAACCCGCTTAAGGTTGACATGATTAAGAATGGTCATAGCCCAATCATCGAACCGGGGATCAGCGAATTGCTGGCTTTAGGAGTGGAAAAGAAACTGCTGACAGCAACAACCGATACTAAAGCCGCGGTTGCAGCGTCGGATTTATCCCTGGTTTGTGTTGGTACTCCCAGTCAGTCCAATGGAAGTTTGGACCTGATTTACATCAAACGCGCCTGTCAGGAGATAGGCGAAGCTCTATCGTCGTCGGAACGGTATCATGTGGTGGTGATTCGCAGCACCATGTTACCCGGTTCAATTGAAGGCTCTGTCATTCCCACGCTTGAATCATCCTCCGGCAAGCGTGCTGGCAAAGACTTCGGAGTTGCTATCAACCCTGAATTTTTGCGAGAAGGTAGTTCAATTTACGATTTTCATCACCCTCCTTTTACCCTGATTGGCGCAGATGACAAGACGGCGGCTGATTCCGTCAGCAAGCTTTATCGTCATCTGGATGCGCCAGTTATCTCCGCAGGCATTAAAGAAGCCGAAATGGTGAAATACACCAGCAACTGTTACCACGCGCTTAAAGTGGCTTTTGCCAATGAGATCGGCAACCTTTGTAAAAAACTGGGAGCCGACAGTCACACTGTAATGGACATTTTTTGCCGTGACACCAAGCTTAATGTTTCCGCCGCGTATCTCAAACCTGGCTTTGCCTTTGGCGGATCGTGTTTGCCAAAAGACTTACGAGCCATCAACTACAAAGCAAAGGAACTCGACGTTGAAGTGCCTGTGCTTAGCTCAATTCTGCCCAGCAATCGCCGACAGATTGAGCGAACTGTGGATATGGTTTTGAGCACAGGACTAAAAAAAATCGGCATTTTGGGGCTGAGCTTCAAGTCGGGAACCGATGATTTGCGGGAAAGTCCGATGGTTACGTTGGTTGAAACTCTGATTGGCAAAGGCTTGAAACTGTCCATTTACGACCGCGATGTGCAATTGGCGAGATTGGTCGGCGCCAACAAGGATTTCATCGAACGAGAAATCCCGCACATTTCGTCACTGTTGCGGCGGGAATTGGACGAAGTCGTTGACACATCTGAAATCGTTATTATCGGGAAAAAAGAAGATGAGTTTAAGGGCTTAAGTAACAAGTTGAACAATGGACGTGTGTTTATTGATCTGGTGGGGATGTTAAAGGGCGAAGGCCATGGAGATAGTTACCAAGGGATTTGTTGGTAACAATGGATAAGCAATCGAAAGATGGACATTGCAAAAGCTACTGATGAGCCGAGAAGTTTTTGGGGGCAAACCTTGTGGCTGGTGGCAGCAAAAGGAATTGCACTGATTCTGGCTCTGGTTTTACCTCTGATTCTGGTTCGTCGTCTGGAACCTGAACAACTGGGTCTTTATCGGCAATCGTTTCAGATACTGACGACGACGCTGGCGCTGCTGTGTTTGCAAGTCAGCGCCACCGCTTATTATTTCACTCCGCGCGAACCTGAGCGCAAGCATCAGGTTGCGCTGAATGTGTTGGTTTTTTATTTGGGGGTTGGCTCGGTTGTCGCGGCACTGTTTTCGTTGTTCCCGCGCTGGGTCGTGCCGATCTTTAACGGAGACGGATTGGTTCCGGTGGTTCCGCTGATTGGGGGAACCATTCTGCTTTGGATCATCGCGCAGAATCTGGAAAGCGTTATGATCGCCAACAGTGATATTCGTTGGTCGTCAGGCGTAACCGTTGCCATCCAATTTTTGAAAACTTCGTTGCTGATTGCAGCGGCGGTCATCGGCGGCACAGTCAAAGCGATCATGGTTGCGGCGTTGATAACCGGAATTATTCACTGTTCGATTTACGCGGTTTATCTCAGGCAAAAGTTTGTCGATTTTGGGCGTGGATTCGACTGGCAATTGTTCAAGGCTCAGTTGGCGAATGCGCTCCCTTTCGGGATCGGAGGGCTTGCATACATCATCCAATTTGACCTGCACAATTATTATGTTTCCTATCATTTCACGCCCGCCGAATTCGCCGTGTATTCGATTGGATGCTTCCAGTTGCCGATGTTGCAGGTATTGATTGAGTCGGTCGAAGCCGTCTTGTTGTCGGAAGCTTCGCGACTGGAAAAGGACGGCGCGTATCAACAGATGTTTCATGTCTGGACAAACGCGATGCGGATGCTGGCATTCGCCTTTTTCCCGATTTGCGCAATGCTGTATGTGCTTCGGCATGAGTTCATTTTGACCTTGTTCACGGCCAAGTATGTGGGAGCAACACAGATTTTTGCCGTTAACCTGATTAACATTCTGTTGTATGTGTTTCTGATCGGAACTGTCTTGCGGGCGTTGCCGGAAATGAGGTTCTTTCGCATTAAGTTTTGCCTGTTCCTGCTGCCGCTAACATCAGTGGCGTTGTATGTTGGGATTAAATACTACGGTATGGTAGGAGCTATAGGTGCTGTGGCATTAACCCGTGTATTCGATGCGGCAGTGACTATGACCGTTGTCAGTCGGCGGTTGAAAGTGACGCGGCGAGATTTATGGAAATTCGCTCCGTTGGGGAAACAAGCTTTGGTTTCCGCGGCAGCTGCTTTCATTACGTTGATGGTTAAGATTGCTCTGGAACCCAGACCTGTGCAGTTGGTGTTGGTGGTTTGTTGTGTGGTGTTTGGAATCAGTTACGTCGTGTTGTTGTTTGTTTCGGGAGCAGTTACTCCGGAAGAGCAGGCGATGTTGCGTTCGATGTGGCAGAAATTTTACCAGCTCGGTTATGTCCGGCTCGGCTCTTCTTCGGAAGATATGCCTTCGTAGTTCGAAGTGGTTCGTAGATGAAAAAAGGTAGCCTGGCAATTGTATCCACAGGAATTCCGCAGATCAGCGCGGCGAAGGATCCCTCTGTTTCTTCTCCGGGAATCGCGACACAAGAGAGCAAATATGGGGTTGCCTTTGGCGCGGTCTGGATGTTCACGCTGCTGATTTATTTGCGACCCAATGAACTGTTCCCCGAAATATTCGGCACGCTTTCCATCATCAAGTTCGTTGCGATAACCGCAGTGCTGGCTTACGCCGGTGGCAAACTGAGCAACGGCGAACCGCTGTCAACTGGCTTGATTGAAGTCAAAATGATGGTGTTGCTGGCTGCGCTCTGTTTGCTGCTGATGCCGTTCGCGGCTGCTCCACACGAAAGCTGGGACGTTTTCAACGACACATTCAGCAAGGTGGTGTTGATCTTCATTTTGATGGTCAACCTTTTGGACACACGCAAACGGTTGCTGTCCTTGATTAACATTGTCTTGGTCGGTGGAGTATGGATTGCTGCGGGTGCGCTCAAATCCTATATGGAAGGGAAAGACCTGCTGCTTGCCAAAGGGGTTCCGGGAAGAATCGCTTTTGCCGGCGGCGGAATGTTTGGCAATCCGAATGATCTGGCGGATGCGCTTGACCTGTTGATTCCTCTGGCTGTCGCGTTAGGGCTGTGCCGGAAAGGAATTTTGCGCTGGCTGTATTTTGCCGCCGCCGCGTTGTTTGTTGTGACCGTGCAAATCACGTTTTCACGCGGAGGATTTCTGGGGCTGGTCACGCTGGGCGGGTACATGATGTGGAAATTGGGGCGCGGGCGACGGGTCAAAATGATATTTGTGGGGGCGATCGTGCTCGGAGCGACGGTCATGGCTTCGCCAGGAGGATTCGCCAATCGGGTCTCTACCATATTCGATTCCAGTAAAGACCAAACAGGTTCTTCTTATCAGCGCCGCCAATTGCTGGAACGTGCGCTTCTTGTGGTTCGATCCAGACCTTTCGGAGTCGGCATGGGCAATTACCATATGTACTCAGTCAATGAGGAAAAAGCTCATAACGGGTACCTGGAAATTTCTGCTGAACTCGGACTGTTGGGGTTGCTGGCCTATTTGATCATCAACTTCAAACCATTGTTTCGCTTGCGACGCATGGAGAAGGAGCTGGGAATTTCGCCTCAGGGACAAGACAAGGAGGATTATTATTTATGTGTTGCGTTGCAGGCAATTCTCGTTTCATACGTGGTTTGCAGCTTTTTCGCTTCGATTGAATACCTTTGGTATCTCTATTACCCGGCGGCATATTCCATAGCGCTGACTCAAATCTTCGAAAAAGAAAGAGCGGGGATTGGTTCCAATGTCGCGCTGGTGCCGATTCAGTCCTCAATTCAAGCTCCGGTTCCCAAAGCTTCCGGCGGCGTATTGTGGGCAACTCGCAGACGTGGCGATGGAGTTTTGTGGCGTCAAGCTCAAAAATCCCCAACCAAAATTATCAAGGAAAGGGGCCGGCTCTGGAAGCGGGCGAAAGTGACTTAAGGTATGTGTGGGATCGCAGGATATTTCGGGGGGAATCTTTCACCAATGCCGGACGACCGCCGTGCGTTGATCGAACGCATGTGTGATGTCATTACGCATCGTGGGCCGGACGATGTCGGGTATTACCTGGATGGTGGTTTGGCTATTGGCATGCGTCGGCTTTCGATCATTGACGTGGCGTCGGGGCATCAGCCGATTTGCAATGAAGATGGAACGGTATGGATTGTATTTAACGGAGAGATTTACAACTTCGCCGAATTGCGAAGTCGGTTGATTTCGCAGGGCCACAAATTCCGTACACGCACCGATACCGAGACGATCATTCACCTGTACGAAGAAGAAGGCGAACGTTGTGTCGAGCGATTGCGCGGAATGTTCGGTTTTGCCATTTGGGACAAGCGCGAAAACAAGCTGTTTATTGCGCGTGATCGTGCCGGGAAAAAGCCGCTTCATTACACCATCTCCAACGGAACGTTTGTTTTTGGTTCTGAGCTCAAATCGTTATTGCAGTTTCCGGGAATTGAGCGCCAGCCGAATCTGGAAGCGATTTCTGATTATTTATCTTTTGGATATGTCCCAGATCCTGCGACGGCCTTCCAGGGAATTCACAAGCTGCCTCCTGGCCACACGCTGACATTTCAGGACGGGCGAGTTTCCATCCGACAGTATTGGGATTTCAATTACTCCGGCAATGAGCAACAAGGCCAACCTGAAAAAACCGAGAGTTACTATGTCGAACGGTTGCGTGAGTTGATTGATGAAGCCGTTCGCGTCCGGATGGTCAGCGAAGTGCCGCTGGGAGCGTTTCTATCCGGCGGCGTGGATTCCAGCACCGTCGTGGCCATGATGGCACGCGCCAGCGATCAACCGGTCAAAACATTTTCCATTGGATTTAGCGAGGCGAGCTTTGATGAGCTGAAATATGCTCGCCTGACCGCCGAACAATACAAAACCGACCACCACGAATTTGTCGTAACACCGGATGTGTGCCGGTTGGTGGAAGAAATCGTCTGGCATCACGACGAACCGTTCGCCGATGCATCCAGCATCCCGACTTATGTAGTTTCGAAGATGGCGCGCGAATTTGTCACGGTTGTACTGTCAGGAGATGGCGGCGACGAGTTGTTTGCAGGATATGAGCGTTACTTGATCCATCAGGACCGGAATGGGTATGAGCGAATTCCACGCTGGTTTCGTCGTGGGGTGATGCTTCCTCTAAGCGTCGCAATGCCGCAAGCGATGTACGGCAAACGGTTGCTGCGCAATGTGTCGCTTGATGGCGGAGCTAGATTCGTGGACAGCTTGTTCTATTTTGGAGAACCGGCGAAGAGCAATTTGCTATCTGGCGCTGCACGAAAGACCTTGAACGGGTACAACTCATCCAGAAGTTTCGAGCGGATTTTTGACGTGCCGACTTCACCGGAAGAAGTTGATCGGCTCCTGTATCTGGATAGCAAAACCTACTTGCCGGGAGACATTTTGACCAAAGTGGATCGCATGAGCATGGCGCATTCCATTGAAGCGCGCGTGCCTTTGCTCGATCACAAGCTGATTGAATTCGCCCAAACGATTCCTGCTTCGCTCAAACTGCGGGGGAAGACGACCAAGCATATTTTGAAACAGGCGATGACCGGGTTGATCTCGGACCAAATCATCCATCGTCCGAAGATGGGGTTCGGTGTGCCGTTGCGAAAGTGGTTGAACGGCGAGCTGCGCGAGATGCTGTACGACACGCTGACTGATCAGCGCGCGCGCGAACGCGATCTGATTGATCCGCGCGCCGTTCGGGAATTGCTGGATGAGCATGCGCGCGGGCGACGTGATAACTCACTACAGCTATGGGGGCTTCTGACGCTGGAGCTGTGGCATCGTTCATTTATTGATCGCAAACCGGAGCCGAGCTTTGCCGGGGCGAAGAAAGTGGGATTGGGAGAGTTGGCAGCAAAAGCAGCGAACGGATAAAGAGATGACCAAGCTTCGCGTTTTACAACTATTGGACAGTTTCAATCAGGGCGGTTCTGAGCGACAGGCAGTGCAGCTTACTCGGTTGTTGCACGAAAGCGGAGCTTGCGAAGTGCGAGTGGCTTGCCTGAGTGGTGAAGGTGTTTTGCGTGCGGATGTTGAAGCCTTGGGTGTAGGAGAGATTCCCGCGTTTCCATTGACCAGTTTTATGGACGCCAACTTCGTCGTCCAAGTCGCTCGCTTTGCACAGCATCTTCGGAGACTGGATGTCTCGGTTGTGCAGTCGTCAGATTTTTACACCAACATCTTTGGGATGGTTGGCGCTGCGCTGGCAGGCGTTCCAGTCCGAATCGCCGCGCGCCGAGAGGGCGCGGAGCGGTCGGCATTTCATCGCCGTGTCGAACGCGGTTCGTACCGATTGGCTCAAGCAGTGATCGCCAACTGTGAAACGGTGCGCAACGAATTGATTGCTGAGGGCGTGCCAGAGCATAAAATTATCGTTAGTTACAATGGATTGAACCTGGAACGATACGTGGCTCGGCCGGGATCTCAACGATTGGAATTGCTGTCAGAGTTGGGATTAGCGGAAGTCGTTGGGCGTCCGTTGGTGACGATTGTCGCCAATTTGCGTCCAGTCAAAGATCATTCGACTTTTTTGCGTGCGGCGCGATTGGTGAAAGACGTCGCGCCCCAAACGGCGTTTTGCCTGGCCGGAGAAGGAGAACTTTTAGAACCGTTGCGCCAGCAAGCTGCCGGGTTAGGATTGGAACGCGATGTATTTTTCGTCGGACGATGCTCGCGCGTGCCGGAGCTGTTAGCGGTTTCGGACATCGGCGTGCTGAGTTCCGTCTCGGAAGGATTTTCCAACGCGATCATCGAATATATGGCGTCGTCGTTACCGGTGGTTGCCACTGATGTTGGCGGCGCCCGTGAAGCCGTGATCGAAGATGAAACCGGCTATGTGGTTCCTCCGGGCGATGCAGGTTCGATGGCTGCGATGGTCCTGCGATTGTTGAATGATTTAGGGCGTGCCGCCGAAATGGGCAGACGTGCTCGCCGGATGGTTGAAGAGCGATTTTCCAATGCGGCGTTGTTGAATCGAACGTTGCGATTGTATGACCACTTGATTTCCCCCAAGCGGACCAGTTCGGTGCAGCAGCTTGCCGCGCCCGAAACGTTTAGAAAAGGATAGGAAATCGAAAGGGCGAATTAGTGAAAGACATATCTCCGCATCACGAAATTACTGAAACTGAAACGGAAGATCGCTTACACAAGCGGCCACTGCGAATTTTGGTTGCCGGACCATCGTTGGATATTTTAGGCGGGCAATCGCGGCAGGCAGCGTTGTTGTGTAGTTGGTTGAGCCGTCAACCGAACGTTTCGGTTTCGTTTGTCCCCCACAACCCCAGATTGCCCGGCGGGTTGCGTTGGCTGCAACAGCTTAAATACGTCCGCACCGTTGTTACTTCGCTGTGGTATTGGGCATTGTTGTTGATTCGGGTGCGACAGTGCGATGTATTGCATGTGTTTTCTGCCTCGTATTATTCATACTTGTTATCGGCAATGCCCGCCTTGTTGGTCGCAAAGTGGTACGACAAAAAGAGTATTCTCAATTATCATAGCGGCGAAGCCGAAGATCATTTAAAAAATTGGCCTCGGACGGCTGGCCCTACAATGCAATGGGCCAGCCTGATTGTTGTCCAGTCGGGATACCTGAAAGCCATATTCGGCCAGTTCAGATTGGACGCCACGATTATTCCAAGTTCGGTCAATTTGGAACGGTTTCACTTTCGCCAGCGCGATCCTTTGCGGCCCATCTTTTTGTCGAATCGTTTGCACGAGCCTCTGTACAACGTCGCCTGCATTGTCAGAGCCTTTGCGATTATCCAACGCCATCGTGCTGATGCTCGATTGATTATTGCCGGAGACGGAACCGAACGAGCTGAATTGGAACGATTGGCGGCTGAATTAAAACTGACGGGAGTTGAATTCATTGGCCGGGTCGAGTATGCGCAGATGCCCTCGGTGTATGATTCCGCTGACATCTATTTGAACTCGCCGAATTTGGATAATTTTCCGAACTCGATTATGGAAAGTTTTGCCGCTGGGTTGCCGGTAGTGACCACGGATGCCGGAGGTATTCCGTATCTAGTGTCCGAAGGCGAGACCGGGTTTTTGGTTGGGTGCGGGGATCATTCGGCGATGGCGGAAAAAGCTTTGCGGTTGTTGGCAGATCAGAATCTGGCGAGTCGCATCGCACAACAGGCTCGAGAGGAATGCGAACAATATTCTGCTGAGCACGAACAGCGTCGTTGGATGGAGGTGTACCAGAATCTGATGCTCAACGGGGCTCGTTCACAGCAGGTGCAAATCACAATTGGAATAGCCGAATAAAAAGCCATTGATCAGCTTGTTCATTCGCAATTAAAGAGAGTCGCTATTACTTATTCCGAGGCCTTTTTGTCCCCACACAAAGAGTGAATGTTAAAACACATAGGAAAATCTGTTATCGCGGACGGTTTTTTTCATAAGGTTGGCAGGTCCATTCCCTGGCTCGCCCGGTATCCTATATGGCGAGCCAAAACGATGGCTCGCCGTCTCACCTTCGCCGCCCCGCCACGCCATGTGATTTTGGTTGTTGCCAATCACTTCGAACCTTCGTGGAACGGAAACGGCTGCAATCTGGACGTTAGGATTCAGCGGGAACGTCTTCAAGAGTGGAGACGCATGGCGGCTTCCATTGGTAATGCCGTGAAAGATTCTGACGGAACACCATTTCGGCACACAAACTTTTTTCCAGTGGAACAGTATGACGAAGGTTTGGTGAATCAGCTTGCTCAATTGCAAGCAGACGGTTTTGGGGAAGTGGAAATTCATTACCACCACGGAGTGGAGCAACCCGATACGGCTGAGAATTTACGTGGTGAGTTGGTTCGGTATCGAGACATTCTGGCAGAACGGCATCAATTGCTTTCTCGACTGCCTGGAAGCGATCTTCCCCAATATGCCTTTGTTCATGGAAATTTCGCACTGGGCAATCTGGATGGCGGACGTTGCTGCGGCGTGGACGAAGAAATGCAGATTCTGGCTGAAACCGGGTGTTATATTGATATGACATTGCCAGCCATTATGTATGAGTCCCAAGTTCCACGTATCAACACGATTTATCAATGTGGACGCCCACTTCACGAACGCGCTCCTCACTGGGATGGCCCGGATGTTGCGGTCGGAGATTCGCTGCAGTTGCCGATACTGATGACGGGGCCGTTAGTGTTTGATTGGCGACGATGTTCGCGAGTCAAGCCCCCCAGAGTGGACGACGGGTCGTTGGCAGCCAATTATGGGCTGGACCTTCAGCGATTCCAAAAATGGCGTCACGCAGGAATCTCTGTTCGCGGCCAATCGGATTGGGCGTTTGTGAAGCTCTATTGCCACGGATTTTTTGACCACGACCAGGATGCAGTCATTGGTGAAGGGATTCGTCGGGCGTTATCGGAAATCATGGAACATTCTGCGCGCACGGGTGAATTCGACATCCATTTTGCCAGTGCCCGCGAAGCTTTTAACATTGTGCTGGCCGCAGTAGACGGCCAAAAGGGAAATCCTAACCAATACCGCGATTACAAACTTCGCTCAATAATGCATCCGACTCCCTGCATTGCCGAAGATTGATGGGCAACTTGAATTTCTTCCCGCTCCCATTTCGCATTTTTCGATCCCCGCTAGCTTACAGTTTGTGAATGGAATCCACTGCTATGGAAATCGCACTAGATACTCATGGTGTAAATTCGGCTGGGTCGGAAAACGCGATCTCGCTCAGCGGCCACATTTCTGAACTGGATGGCGTCCGAGCAATCGCCATCTGGATGGTGTTAATCGGTCATCTGTATTGGGGCTTCACCGTGCCGCCAGACACCTTCGATAAAATGCCGCGCCTGATTTACCAAATTCTCAGCCACGGATGGTTAGGTGTTGACCTGTTTTTCGTTCTTTCAGGGTTTTTGATTACAGGTATTTTGCTCGATTCGAAGACGCGCAAGAATTACTTTCAAACTTTCTATTGGCGACGAGTTCTGCGAATCCTTCCCATCTTTTATTTGTGCATCCTGGTCATGAGCCTGTTTTATGAGAATGTCGCCTACTTCTTATTGAGCTTCGTGTTTTTAGCCAACTTTGCTTACGGCTTGGGCGTGCAAGCGCCACATGGCCCTGGTGTGTTTTGGTCGTTGTGCATTGAGGAACACTTTTATCTGATGTGGCCGTTTCTGGTGAAATTTCTCAGCCGTAGGAATTTGACCCTCTTAACGATTTTGATCGTGATCGTGACTCCGGCATTGCGGTGGTGGGGAGCTGTGCGTGGTCTGAACGTTGACATGCAAATCTATAGTTATTCGTATTTTCGGTTTGATGAGCTGGCTATGGGAGCTTTGCTGGCAATCTGGATGCGATCAGGATTCGCGAACCAGCGGAATTCCCTTGGACTGGCAACGGGGCTAGTCATTCTTTCCATTGTCATTGCGATTGTGGGATTGCCTTATGGAATTATGGGCAAAACGCCTGTTGGGGTTGCATTGCGCTCCACGCAAGTCGTTCTTGTGTTTGCAGCGTTTGTTCTGACCGTCATTACGTTGCGAGGGACTCCCTTAACGGCAGTCTTGAGAACGAAATTTACGGAAATTAGCGGCAAACTAAGCTATTGCCTGTACCTGATTCACCTGTCTATCGGAGACGCCGTCGTCCGTCTGACGGCAAGATATAATGACAAACTTTATGCACTGCTCAGCAGTTTCGGATGGGTGACTTTGCGCGGATTGTTGGTATTGGTTCTTTCGTTTGCAATCGCTTTGGGTTCCCAGCGATTCATTGAAGGACCGTTTTTGAAATACAAAAGCCGGTTTGTTTGAAATCCTTCCTGACAACATGCACGAGTTATGAAAACTTTGACGATCAAATGGACTCCCATAATCCTGTTGGTTTTCGCTGGAGTTTGGGTATTTGCCCAGTCCGTGAACGGCACTGGCGCATCGGCTCGAATGATTTCTGTTGCTGCAACCCCTGAATTGCCGCGCGTCAGGCTCAACACTGAGCAAACGCCGTCCACCGGTCGCGTTATGAATGTCGCTGCGAGCGCGGAGCTTCAAGGAGCGCTCAATCGAGCCTTGCCCGGCGACGTGATCGCGCTCAAAGCCGGAGTCACCTTCACTGGAAATTTTATTCTTCCTGCGAAAACGGGGCGAGGCTGGATTGTTATTCGCAGTTCAACTCCTTCAGAGAAGTTGCCACCATCGGGGACTCGCGTTACGCCCAAAAATGCTGCGTTGCTTCCTAAAATCGTTACGCCGAATTCTGACGCGGCGATTGCTACTGCGCCAGGCGCTCATCATTACCGCTTGGTTGGATTGGAAGTGGGGATTCAAGCTGGCGTGAAGACGAATTACGGAATCATCAAGCTGGGCGATGGGGCTGACACTCAGAATTCGAATGCCAGGGTTCCTACGGAATTGATCATTGATCGTTGCTACATTCACGGAAACGAAAAAGGAGATGTGTCGCGGGGCGTTGCGCTCAACAGCGGTCGTACTGCCATCATTGATTCGTATATTTCGGAATGCCATGGAGCCGGTTTTGACACGCAAGCCGTCTGTGGATGGAACGGCCCCGGCCCGTATAAGATCGTCAACAATTATCTGGAAGGCTCCGGCGAAAACTTCATGCTCGGCGGCGCTGACCCCAAAATCCCAGGACTGATTCCTTCTGATATAGAGTTTCTGAATAATCATGTATCCAAACCGCTTCGATGGAAAACAGGCGAGCCAAACTATGCGGGCTCGCATTGGTCGGTGAAGAACCTCTTCGAGTTGAAAAATGCCCAGCGAGTGTTGGTCGAAGGGAACGTGTTTGAAAATAATTGGGCGGATGCTCAAGACGGATTTGCCATTGTGCTAAAAAGCGTGAACCAGGATGGCACGGCTCCTTGGTCTGTGACGCGAGACGTTACTTTTATCAACAACGTCATTTTGCGTAGTGGTGCGGGAATCAATTTGCTTGGGCGAGATTTGAGTTATCCTTGCGAGCAAATGCAGCGAATTTTGATCCGCAATAACCTGTGGGATGAGATCGATGGCAAACGATGGGGGGGCACTCATGGGCGATTTTTGCAAATCAGCGATGCGCCAAATGTCGAGGTTGATCACAATACGATATTTCATACAGGCAGTGTGATCACGACTTATGGTGCGCAGAGTTCCGGGTTCGTGTATACAAACAACCTGAGCGCGCATAACGAATACGGCGTCAAAGGCGATGGCGCTGCGCCGGGAAAAGGCACGCTCGATGCTTATATGCCGAACAGCATTTTTTCCCGGAATGTTCTGGCTGGTGGTCCCGCCGGAATCTATCCCTCCGGAAATCTTTTTCCGAAAGCCCTTGCGGACATAGGTGTCATTGACCGAAGCGGCGACTTCTTGAGACTATCTTTGCTCAAGCCATATCAAGCAAGTGGGACTGATGGAAAAGACCTTGGGTGCAGTTTGGTGTTGTTGGTAAAGGCGACGAACGGGGTCAGGGAAGCATCGCGGTGAAAGCCTAACGCAGAACGGAAGCGCTGAAAACGACAATGTCATTGAATTCAAACAAACAACCTGACCCCGAACAAACGAAAGTTCGATTGTCCTTTTCAAGGATTATTCTGTTCCTCGGAATGATTGTCGCTGGGACTGTTGGCGTGACAAATTTTTCCCGGAATGTTCACGGAGGCGAATTGCTTGACGCGGCAGCATTGCCGGAATTGCCTAGAACGTTTTTGAATACCACGTTTGTGAAGCCCCCGGGCCGGACTTTTAATGTGTCTGCCGGGGCTGACCTACAAGCAATCATTAACGCTGCGAAACCGGGAGATACGATTGAAATACAACCGACAGCCATCTTCATCGGCAATTTTGTTTTGCCAGCGAAACCTACCGAAATTCCCCGAATAGATGAATGGATTGTGATTCGTTCCGCCACGCCAGATCCTTGTTTACCGCCTCCCGGAAACAGAATTACACCTGAATACGCTGATCTACTGCCCAAAATTATCTCGCCCAACGGACAAGCCGCCATCGAAACCCAGGACGGAGCGCATCATTACAGGCTGATTGGACTGGAAATCGGAGTCGTTGCACAGGAACTATATAACAACAATTTGTTGAAGCTGGGCGAAGGGAATGTTCTGCAAGCTTTAGTGGATGTTTTGCCTCACGATTTGATCATTGACCGCTGCTATATCCATGGAAATCCCGGCGGACAAGTGGTTCGTGGGATCGCACTCAATAGCGCCCGAACTGCGGTGATTGATTCCTACGTTTCAGAAATCCATGGCGACGGATTCGATACACAGGCAATCTGCGGATGGAATGGTCCCGGTCCATATAAGATCTTGAATAATTATCTGGAAGCATCCGGGGAAAACGTGATGTTTGGGGGAGGCGATCCGTTTATTCAAGGACTGGTACCTTCTGACATCGAATTTCGGAACAATCACTTGTTCAAACCACTGCGTTGGAAGCGTGGCTCACCGGAATTTGCCCAAGCATATTGGACGGTGAAGAACTTGCTGGAACTCAAGAATGCCCAGCGAGTTTTGATCGAAGGAAATGTGATTGAAAATAACTGGGCGGATGCTCAGGACGGGTTTGCTTTGGTGTTCAAAAGTGTGAATCAGGATGGTGCGGCCCCGTGGTCTGTGACGCGCGACGTGACCTTCATCAATAACATTGTGCGCAATAGTGATTCCGGTTTGAATCTGCTGGGCCGAGACACATCCCAGGCAACTGATTTCATGAAGCGAGTACTGGTGCGAAACAACCTGTGGGAAAATATCACCGGAGATAATCTGGAAGGCAGTCCCGGCCGCTTTTTGCAAATCAGCGATGCCCAGGATGTGACAATTGATCACAATACGGTTTTGCACACAGGGCTGGTCATTTCCACATACGAACTTCCCAGCCCAAATTTTGTGTATACGAACAATCTCAGCGCGCACAATGAGTATGGTGTGAAAGGCGACGGAAAAGCTTCTGGCAATGACACCATTCAGACATATTTTCCCCAATCTCTTTTTCTAAAGAATGTTTTTGCCGGTGGGCCAAGTAATTTCTATCCGGCCAATAATTTCTTTCCTTCTTCACTAAATGATGTGCAATTCGTCAACGTGAAAAATAGAGTTTATCAGTTGGCGCCGACCAGCCCTTATGCGCGAGCGGGTCTTGATGGCAAAGACCTCGGCTGTGATTTTGACTCTCTTGGCAAAGCCATTTCCAAAGTGGTCATCAACACGCACCTGTCCCGTAATCCATTGCCCAAAGATTTTTGCGGCAGAATTTCTTCAATTGGCCGACTGCAAAAGAATCTGAATTAAGCTCGCCAGACTTAACTGAATTTATCTTGCCTAAAAAGATTGACTTTACACAGCTTTCTAATTAAGTATAATGCGCTCGTCTTGTTGATCCCATTCCTCTGAAATTACAGTTTCGAATCAGTAGTTTTTCTTCCCTCCCGACCCCGCTACGGTTCGTTGTCTATAAAAACCCCCAATATCAATCATAATTTGACCTAATTGACGCAGTGAACGTTTGCTGGCCCAAACGGCAAGCTGTATTCCGCTACCGAGACCTCGTGCAAGTACGTCTGTAAGCCCTGTAGCGCTTGGCTCTCCCAGAACATCCGACCCTTAAGCAAAATCTTCCCCCTATCCAATGATTGAACTGGGTAAGGACGAGTCGTTCTGCCTTTTTATAACTAATTTTGAGGTGCCAATGAAAAGTCGAAGCAAGGTGGTGGTGACCATCAAATGGGTTTTCTTCATCACACTATTAATTCAATGTTTTTCACCAAGTACGAATAACGTTTTTAGTCTTTTCGCTAAGGTAACCAGGGCGAGCGCGAATGTTTCAGCCGCAATTGCGGTTGCCACACCGGAATTGCCACGCGTTTTGCTCAACACGACTTACACGCCGCCCAGCGGACGAACCATTGCTGTGAATGCAGGCGGCGATCTTCAAGCAGCAATCAATCAAGCTCTGCCCGGCGACATCATCACATTGCAAGCCGGAGCAACCTTTACCGGCAACTTCACGCTGCCGAATAAATCCGGAACAAGTTGGATTGTGATTCGCACTTCGACAGCAGACAGCAGTTTGCCTGCGCAAGGCACACGCATTGCGCCGCTCAATGCCAATCTGTTGTCGAAAATCGTTACGCCTAATTCAGAACCTGCCATTAAAACCGCGCCCGGCGCGCATAATTACAGGCTGCTTGGGTTGGAGATCGGTATTCAATCCGGCGTCGCGTTGAATTATGGCATTGTCAATTTGGGGGATGGTTCTGGCTCGCAAAATTTGCTGAGCCAAGTTCCCCAAGACATCACCATTGATCGTTGTTACATACATGGCAATGCGACCGGCGACGTTTCGCGCGGCATTGGGTTGAATAGCGCCTATACAGCAGTTGTGGATTCTTTCATTTCCGAATGCCACGGCGTTGGGTATGACTCACAGGCGATTTGTGGTTGGAATGGGCCTGGTCCGTTCAAAATCGTCAATAACTACCTGGAGGGGGCTGGCGAAAACTTCATGCTGGGCGGCGCCGATCCGAAAATTAGCGGATTGATTCCTTCTGACATCGAATTTCGGAATAACTATTTGTATAAGCCACTACGCTGGAAAGTTGGCGACCCAAGTTATGCAGGAATTCACTGGTCAGTTAAGAATTTGTTTGAGTTGAAAAATGCTCAACGTGTGTTGGTTGACGGCAACACCATGGAAAACAACTGGCTTGATGGTCAGGATGGGTTTGCCGTGGTGTTGAAAAGCGTGAACCAGGACGGCACAGCCCCATGGTCAGTAACGCGAGACGTTACCTTCACCAACAATACTGTGCGACACAGCGGCGCCGGCGTGAATTTGTTGGGGCACGATACACTTCAAGTAAGTGATCAAATGAAGCGATTGGTGCTTCGCAACAATTTGTGGGACGACATTGATGGCGCTAAATGGGGTGGAACGCATGGACGATTTCTACAACTCACCGACATTCCCGATGTGGTTGTAGATCACAACACGGTGATTCACTCCGGCAACGTCATTACTGCTTATGGTGCGGCTGATTTGAATTTCGTATACACGAATAATCTCAGCTCTCACAATTTGTATGGTGTTATCGGAGATGGAACGGCTCCAGGGAATGGAACGATTACGACGTATTTGCCGGGAGCGATGTTTGCCAGAAACATCTTGGCAGGTGGGGCGGCGACCAGCTATCCGGCAGACAATCTTTTCCCGACCTCGTTGAGCTCAGTAGGGTTCGTAAATTATGCCGCAGGAGATTATCGCCTTTCGTCAACCAGCCCATACAAAAATGGTGGAATGGACGGGCAGGATTTGGGGTGTTTATTTGATCAGACGACTTCAACTCCAACTCCTACACCTACGCCGAGCCCGTCTCCTGCGTTGACCTTGTCAAATATCGTTTCCGCATCCATCATGACATCCAGTGCCACAATCACTTGGGCGTCAAACCTGTTTGCTGACAGTCAGGTTGAATATGGAGTGACCACGGCTTATGGCAAGCAAACGGTGCTTAACCCAACTCTGCTGACTAGTCACGTTGAAACCATCAGCGGTTTGACTGCCGATACGATTTATAGCTTCCGAGTCAAATCGCGAACTAGCGACGGAACGTTGGGAGTGTCGTCGAACTTTAGTTTCCGCACTGCCGCGGTGACGCCAACCCCAACTCCAACCCCAACTCCAACCCCAACTCCAACACCAACACCAACTCCAACGCCTGTAATGGATACTACTCCGCCGACGATCAGTGGAGTCTGGGCTAGCTCCATTACAGCGTCTGGCACAACGATCAATTGGGCCACGAATGAAACTTCGGATTCACAGGTTGAATATGGACAGACAACCGCTTACGGTTTGACAACAACGCTTAACAGCAATGGCGTGACAAACCATTCCATTGCTTTGAGCAATTTGAAGAGCGCGACGACTTATAACTTCCGCGTCAAATCGCGCGATGCCGCTGGCAATCTGGCGGTTTCCAGCAACTACACGTTTAAAACCTTGGCTGCTTACACTCAGTCTGTGAAGTGGACTCAGTTACGAGGGGTGACGCTTAGTGGGACGATGTTGGTGAAAACCTATGGTTGCGAAGGCTGCCGCTCGTCGGCAATTTCGTCGCAATTCATCACATCTGGCAACGCTTACTTGGAATTTTCCGCCGCTGAAAATAATAAACGTCGGTACATCGGATTGATGCTGAACGGAAAGACTGTCACTACGTCCAGTATGGATTTTTCTATCATGCTGGCGAACGGAGAAGCCGCGATCTTTGAACAAGGCGTGTACAAAACCGAGGTGCTTTACACTTCAGGAGATGTTTTCCGCATTGCGATCGAAAGCAGTGTCGTTCGGTATTATAAAAATGGCCTGCTGTTTTACACCAGCCTGGCCAAACCCGTGTATCCGCTGATTACTGCGGCATGGATAGACCAGCTTAACGGCACTGTGACAAACGCTGTAATGAGCTTTTAGCTTGACCACGGCGGAAAGATGATTGCTTGTCGTACTGACAGCGAACTGGGTTGTGGTTGCGGTATACTCCGCGTCCAAAAGGAGTCACCGCAACCACAATGCAACATCCAGCACCTTTGCCGCGCCCGTTAGAAGGCGTGACTGTTCTTGACCTAACCATCGCTTTGGCCGGGCCGTTTGCGACCTTAATTCTCGGCGGTCTGGGCGCGCGCATCATCAAAGTTGAAAATCCCGCCACCGGCGATCCTGCCCGCAGCAATGCGCCTTATCTTGGTCGGCACGGAGCCAAACTTGTTCGTGAAACCGACGACGACATTTCGATTTCGACCATCAACCGCATGCGCAACAAGCTTGGCGTCACGCTAAACTTGAAACATCCGCAATCGCGCGAAGTGTTCAGCGATCTGGTTCGAGCTTCCGATGTGATGGTTGAAAATTTCAGCCGAGGGACGCTCGACCGATTAGGCTTGGGCTACAACTTCGTGCGCGAGATTAATCCGCGAATCGTGCATTGCGCATTGACCGGCTTCGGCACGAAAGGCGACACGGGTTCAGCCAAAGCGTTTGATTCGATTATTCAGGCGCTCAGCGGATTGATGATGACTTCAGGTTTGACGGGCGAACCGCCTGTCAGAGTGGGCGTGCCGTTTGCCGATCTGGTCACGCCGCTGTTTGCCGTCATTGGTATTCTTTCCGCGCTGAAGATGGCCGACCGAACTGGCGCAGGTCAGTTCGTGGATGTTTCGATGCTGGGCGTGATGACTTCGCTGGTGGCGTGTGAGTCCTTCGACGCAATGGAAGCCTTGGGCGTTTCCGTGCGAACCGGCCAGACGATGCCGCGTCTGGCTCCATTTGGAACGTACAAGGCCCACGACGGATACCTTGCCATCTGCGCTCACCAGGACGGATTCGCTTATGGAGTGTTCAACGCGATGGGCCAGCCGGAGCTTGCCAACGATGATCGCTTTCGCACGCGCGACCATCGAGTTAAACATGTTGCCGAACTGGATGCGTTGATCGAAGCTTGGACGCAAACCTTGCCGAAGGCCGAATTGCTGACAATTCTGGAATCTGCCGGAGTCCCTTGTGCCGAAGTCCGCGATCCTAACACTGCGCTTCGTGACCCTCGCGTCGTCACACGAGGTGAAACTGTCCGTCTGACTCATCCTCAGCACGGCCAAGTAGGCGATATTTACGGAATGGGGTTGCCAATCAAGTTTTCTGCTGCCGCCGCTGAATACGATCAACCACCACCGGAAATGGGCCAACACAATCAACAGGTTTATGGGGAAATCCTTGGCTATTCGTCCGCACGCATTGAAGAATTGCGCTCGCTGGGAGTGATTTGATTTCAAGTGGAGCGGCTGGCTTGACCGCTCCACTGCTTTCAAGACGGCAAGCTCTCAATGTTTGAAATGACGCATTCCCGTGAAGATCATTGCGATGCCGTGTTCGTTGGCGGCTTCGATGACTTCTTTGTCGCGAACGGAACCTCCGGGTTGAATCACTGCCGTAATGCCATGTTTGGCGGCTTCATCCAATCCGTCGCGGAAAGGGAAGAAGGCGTCCGATGCCAGCACTGTTCCGGTTAGCGGCAATTGCGCTTTAGAGGCTCCGAGCTTAACCGAATCTACGCGTGACATTTGGCCCGCGCCCACTCCCACCAACTGATGCTCAGCCGAATACACAATCGCATTGGATTTGACGTGTTTGCAGATTGCCCACGCGAACCGCAGCCCGCGTAATTCTGCTGGCGTCGGTTGGCGTTCGCTGACGACCTGGAATTTTTCTTCATCCAGCAATTCGGCGTCGCGTTCCTGAACCAGCACGCCTCCGCTGATTCGACGCAATTCCAGGTGTGAGCTGATGCGCAGGTTTTCACCCATACGCAACACGCGCAGGTTTTTCTTGGCCAACAATACCTGTTTGGCTTCGGCGGTGAAGTCTGGCGCGATAATGACTTCAGCAAACATCTCGGCGATTTCTTTCGCCGTTGCTTCATCCACTTCGCCAGAAAACGCGATGATGCCTCCGAAGGCCGACACCGGATCGGTGGATTTGGCTCGTTGAAAGGCTTCGAGCGGCGAAGAGGCAACGCCGACTCCGCACGGGTTGGTGTGTTTGATGATCGCGCAGGTGTGCGGCAAGGTTTTGGCATCTTTCCCGCGTTGTTCGCGCAAATGCAGATGGTGAATTTCCATCACCAGTTCCCACGCCGCATCGGTGTCCAGTAAGTTGTTGTATGAAAGCTCCTTGCCTTGTAACTGTTCCGCGGTTGCCACGCCGTGTTCGTCTGAACCAGCCAGTTTGTAAAGCGCCGCCTTCTGATGCGGATTTTCGCCGTACCGCAATCCCATCGCTTTCTGAAGATTCAATTCGATCTCTTCCGGCAAGTCCTGTTGATTCGCCGACGTGTCGCCAAGCGCGACTTCAGGGTTAGCCGGTTGGCGCGACCACAGAAAACGAGCAATTTCCTTGTCATACGCCGACGTGTGCCGGAATGCAGTCAGCGCCAGTTGATAGCGCACGACGTACGGCAATGAGCCTTGGTGCGCGTCCAGCATTGCGGCCACCAGTTCATAATCCTTGGGATCAACGACCACGGCTACGTCGTGATGATTTTTAGAAGCAGAGCGAATCATCGCCGGGCCGCCGATGTCTATGTTTTCGATGGCGTCTTCCATCGTCACATCGGGTTTTTGAATCGTTTGGCGGAACGGATACAAGTTAACGACGACCAGATCAATTGGCTGAATACCGTGTTCCTGCATTTTGGCTTGATGGTCGGCGTTGTCACGGATCCCTAGAAGGCCTCCGTGAACTTTCGGATGCAGCGTTTTCACCCGGCCATCCAGCATTTCCGGAAAGCCCGTCAAATCAGAAACGTCGCGGACAGCAAGTCCGGCTTCGCGCAACAGCTTGGCGGTTCCGCCGGTGGAAACCAACTCAACGTTATGGGCGGCGAGTTTTTGGGCGAACTCGGCCAAACCGGTTTTGTCCGAAACGCTGATCAGCGCTCGCGTGATCTTCTTCAACGATTGATCTTGCACTTGAAAGTCTCCTGGAAGGTGTCATTGATTTTTGGCGGTAGAAGCGAGTTTACGGTATGGCACGAAAGTTGAAAAGTTACCGGTGTCGCAAGATGTTGAAAATAGGATAGGCAAATCTTTATGGCTGGGTTTTGAAAAGTTCAAAGAGCATTCGAAGGAGGAAGAACTTATGAAAATCAACAAGTTAAGTCAGTTCAAAGTCAGTTTGATGTGGGCGGTTTTGTTTGTTCCGTTCCTGTTGGTGTCAGGCCAGGCTCAATGGTGGCCAAACCAAAATGCGAACCAGTACCCCAATTCGGGAGTTTCGCGTTTCAGATGGGAAGGCGTGGTGGATGGCACCAGCACCGTGCGGATTCGTGGACGCCGCGTTGATGTCGAAACCTATTCCGGCTTGCCGGTTCAACGGCAAAAATATGATTTTACCGACGCCTTGCCACGCACAGCGCTCAATGTTCAATTAGTTGTTATGGATGGGCGTGGTCGCGTGCGGTTAGTTGAATCTCCGCGTGCGAACAATGATTTCACCGCCATAGTCAGAATTGACGATCGTAGCGGCGGGCGAGATTTTTACAGCTTCGAATTGCGCTGGAACGATCGCGATTACAGAGACAACGGCGGTGGCTGGTCAGGCAATTCACGCCGCGATTTAGACTATGTGACCTGGCGCGGAACAGTGGATGGCGAATCCATCATCCGTTTTCGAAGTGACAGGGCTTTTGACCAGACGGTAAACGGCCAAGGCATTTATGGCGAGCGCTATCAATTTAGCGCTCCGCTGCCGAGCCGTGCTGTGGATGTGAACTTGAGCAACACACAAGGTCGAGGGGAAATTCTGATCGTTGAACAACCCAGCCGCGCAAATAACTTCACGACTTCTGTGATGGTGCGCGATCGTCAGAACGGAGCGGGGAATTATTCCTTTACTCTGGTCTGGGAAAAACAGAATTACCGCGACGCCGACCACGGACGTTGGCCGGTTCGCGATGATTATCCCAACGGACGTGATGACGACCGATACGATCGTGGCAATGGCCCCAATGGACGCGGCATCAGCTGGTCTGGTCGAGTGGACGGGCGTGATTTGATTTACATTCGTGGCAATAACTTGTGGGTGGAACACCGCGACGGACAGCCGGTGTACGAAATGAACCATCATTTCTACAACTCACTGCCGAATCGCCAATGTGTAGTCAATGTTCGCCAAGTAAACGGACGAGGTAATGTTCGCGTTATCGAACAACCTTCGCCGTACAACAACTATACAGCAGTGATTCAGGTGGAAGACCGCGATGGCGGTTCAGACTTTTACAACCTGGACATTGACTGGCAGTAATCGAATGTATGCTGGGATGAGAAATGGGCTGGGCGCATTACGCGCTCAGCCCATTTTTTGATGCGGGGAAACTCTGAAGCTCTGCGGATCAGTTTTCAATCAAACCGGCGGCGAGGTTTAACAGTCGTTCAATTTCGTCTTTTGAGTATTCGTAATCTCGATGAACGCCGATGCCCAAAGTGCCGTTCATCTGGCCGACGATGTCGCGGATTGGAACGACAATCGCTCCGTTGACACCAGTGGCTTTGGCGCCCGAAGGAAACTTGCCGGAATCGTCGGTTTGCAGGTTGCAGACCGAAACCGGTTCGTTGCGTTCGGCGGCCAGTCCAGCCATGCCTTTGCCAATTGGAACGACGCTGACAACGGGGACGATGTGCGGTGGTAAACCAACGTGAGCCTTCAACGTCAACGCTCCATTTTCCAGCAGGTGAATTGAACCTGTGTCTGCGGCAAAGTTGCGGACGATTTCTTCCAGACGTTCTTGTAAATGGTTTGCCATGGCCTGACGATAGCAATCGATTCGCCGAAGCGTCAATGTTGAAGCGAGGTATTGGTCAATAAACAGATCATGACTTTAGCCAGTCACTAACATCAGTTGTAACTGAGTTTGCAAATTTTGCATGGCCTTGGCGACTAGAGCAAAGCCATTGGTTTCACGCACGGGAGCCAGTAACGGGTCGGAGACGAGGAACGGGTAATTGCTGTAACCGGAGTTGACCGCTTTGCCCAGCATCTGAATCGCCGAGTCCGAATCGCCGAGTTGGGCATAGACTTCGGCAGCGATAAAAAAGTGATAGCTGCCCAGTTGTAAGCTTGAGCTGAAAGCTTCTTGCAGAACCCGCTTGCCATCTTCGATTTTGCCTATCCAAGCGCAATGCATTGCGCGAACCGTCGAAAAGTAAATTCCGGTGTCTCCGGCTGCAAGCAATGTTTCCAGTTGCTTGATCGCGTCGTCTTGCTTGCCTTCAATCAAATCGATCACACCCAACCAGTAATATTTTTCGTAACAATCGTCCGGGCAATTCATGAGCTCACGGCGAGCTTCTTCGTAATTGCCTTTTTGATATTGAATGAAGCCGATCATGTACGGAAACGTCATTGGATTGATGTCCGCAGCTTTGCGGAACAACGTCAGCGCAATGTCCGGCAATCCGGCGTAATCGTAAGCGTGTCCCATCGCCTGATACGCGTATTCGCTATTTGGCGCGGCTTGCAACAATTGTTTGCAAACAGCCAGCGCGTTTTTCAGATCGCCTTTTTCGCCGTAATACACCGCCAGCCAGAAATAGCCCGCCGGAAGTTGCGGGTTTAATTCGATGGCGCGTTTGGCGGCAATTTCCGCTTTGCCGAACATCGTATCGTCATTCAGATAGCCGCGGCCGTTGATGTATCTCCCAGCCAGCGCCGCCCACGCCGGAGCGTACCCCGGCTCCAGACCAACCGACGCTTCCAACATCTCGACAGCTTTTCGGTATTCTTCGGATGTGTGTCCGGCATCCAGCCCGCGCAGATAAAATTCATATGCCATGGGATTGCGCGGTTCGTCTCGTTTCAGAGCTTCTTGTTCGTTCGTGGTGACATTCAGCTTTAAGCCGCGAATCAGTTCTTCGCAGATTTTGTCCTGCAACACGAGGACGTTATCGAATTTGAGGTCAATGCGTTCCTGCCACAAGATTTCGTTTTGCAGCACATCAATCAATTGCACGTTGACGCGAAACAGGTCTCCGGCTTTCAAGTAACTGCCGGAAAGAATGGTTTCGACCTGCAATTCGCGCCCGACGGTTCGCGGATCAACAATCTGGTTGCGGTATTTTTCGACCGCCGACGAAGGGCGAACAATCAATGACTTCAACGGAGCCAGTTGCGAAATGACACTGTCGGCCAAGGCAAATCCCAGAAATTCGATTTCGGCGTCGCCGGCCAGATTCCGCAGCGGCAAAATCGCCAGCCGTCGCCGATGAGTGGCGGTCAGATTTCCGGTTGCGCCTGTTGAAGTGTTCAGTCCAATAGTCGTCGCGAAAGAATCCTCAGCGCTGAGTTCATTTTCCAAGGCCAACTGTGTGGCTGCTGCTTCCGGATCTTCAAGTGCGAACCGCAGGCTTTGGGCAAATTCCGTTGCAGACGAAAAACGGTGATTACGATCTTTGGCCAGGGACCTCATTAATACGGATTCCAGCGAAGGCGGAATTTCTGCGCGCAACTGGCTGACGGGAGGCGGCATTGTGTTGACTTGATGCAGCAACATTGCGCCAGCCGCAGCCTTGCCAAAAGGTGGTTGGCCAGTCAGCATTTCGTAAAGCACGATGCCAAGCGAATACACGTCCGACCTTGCGTCCAATTCCAATCCCATACTTTGTTCCGGCGACATGTAAGCCGGGGAACCAATGATGTTTGCACCGGTCAAATTGGCCAACCCGGTTTCAGCTTCTTCCGCCTGTGCTTCGCGCATTTTGGCTATGCCGAAATCCAACACTTTGGCATGCAAACTGTCATCTTGATGTTGTTCGATGATGATGTTGTCGGGTTTCAAATCTCGGTGAATGATCCCCTCGCTATGCGCCGATGCGATGGCTGAACAAAGTTGTTCCATCAGATCAACTGCTGTTTCGATTTCAACCGCGCCGAGCCGCAACATTTGGCGCAGGCTTTGCCCGCGAGCGAACTCCATCACGATGTATGGGCCGTGATCGCTGATGCCGTAATCGTAAATCTGAATGATGTTGGGATGGCGAAGCGACGCGACCGAGCGCGCTTCGCGACGAAATCGCTCTTGAATTTTTTCGTCTCGGATCAGAGTCGGCAGCAGCATTTTGACGGCAACCAGGCGGTCCAGCCCCAACTGAGTGGCTTCAAACACTGCCCCCATTCCGCCTTTGCTCAACAACCGCTCAACACGATAACGGTCGGCCAGAACCGTGCCGGCCTGCATTCCGTACCAGCTTTCGGGCAGCGGTTCGGCAGGCTGCGATTCAGGTGACGCGTTGTCCAAAACCTCAGTCATGCTTTTTGCTTCTCCTGTCAGATTCCCGGTTTTAGGTTTCGATGGATTACATCTCTCTTACGGCATAGGAGCGCATTCGGTTCTACGTGAAAGCGGAGGCAATCGGATTTTTTAAGGTAAGTTGCTAGCCTTCTTTAACAAGGCGATTTGTCCGGCGTGATATAGGTCGTGCTGAATGACACCGTGCAGCATGGCGTAATTTGAATAGATGGCTTCCGGGACAATTTCTTCCAGTTTGGCGTCGTCAATTTTCTTGATGGCGTCGCGCAACGCCTGGTTGCTGGTGGCCAACGCTTGCAACGTTGTTTGCCAAGCGGTTTCGCTGGAATCGTTGACGGGAGGGAAGTTCATTTCATTCGTCGGATTTTTTACCGGATCGCCTTCCAGCCGCCGTCTGGTAATTTGCTCCCAAGCGATGATGTGATTGACCAATTCCCAGATGCTATGTGCGTTGGGAATTGGCCGAGCGGCGGCTTGTTCAGCCGTCACGCCATTCAGAAGTTCACGTACGCTCGGGCCGTGCCAGGCTTCTCCCTGATAAGCCCGTTTCAGTTGACTGTTAATGCGATGAGTTTCTGTCATTCCTTATCTCCTGTTTGACTTGGTTTTGATTGCCAAGCCGATCAGCAGCGCAAATGCGGCGAGCGAAACCAGCCCGCCGACTTGCACCGTTGCTGGACGATAAACCATTTCTACGCGATGTTTGCCTTCCGGCACAATCACTCCGCGCAACAGATAATCCGCAGTAAATATCCGATAGGGTTGGCCGTCAACTGTCGCCTGCCAGCCCGGATGATTCATTTCACTGACGACAAGCACACCGCTTTTGTCGGCATTGGTTTCGATCACCAGTCGGTTGGGTTCGTAACCGACAACTTTGGCTTCGGCTACGTTTGAAAACTTGTTTTGCGGAAATCCAAGTTTGATCTTTTCGTCAGGTTTTTCCAGCAAGGCCAGTTCGCGCGGATTGAACGGCTGGTCGCTTTCGCCGCGAATGGCGCGCAAGGCTTCTTCTTCCGTAACGACTTTGGCTTGCGGAACGATCCAAGCACGTGGCAATGCGCGCGGATTTTCGTAAATTTGCACGCTGTCGAAATCGTAGACTTTGCGCCAATGTGCGGGCAGACGTTGCGTCAACAAAAACGCTCCGGCGGCTGTTGAATCGTACGCTGTCGTTTTGGAAATCAGCAGCACGGCATG
>DAOMFR010000004.1:0-24718 GCA_035429885.1 Blastocatellia bacterium | reverse complement strand
GCCAAATAGCGCACGTTGAGCAAATCGAGCACTTGCCAGGTTGGGTTCAGAATTTGTCTGTCCAGCGGAGCGCTGAAGTTGGCGGAAGAGAATTGTCCGCCATTGCCAAAGGCTTTGTCGTATCGTGCAGGCATCAGCGGCTCATAGCCCGAAGCGTCGTGTAAGCCTCTGCGTGCGGAAAGGTTGTGCGGTTCTGTTCGCGGCAGGTCAAACGTATATCCCGGCGTCAACGATGTGTAGATGCGATTTTCTTCTGGTTTGTATTGCTGCAAAAACTTTGCCGGCGCGGAAAGCTGCGTGAAGTAGCTGGCTGGTTTGGCGAATCCGAACCACCAGCGTTGCATCAGTATGTATGGTTCGACAAAACACGCCACAGCGATCGTGACAGTCAACAACGCACCTTTCCATCGTTGGCTTGCCACCCGCAGATTCCACAAGACTCCGATTACAACTACAACAGTAAACGCGGCTTTCCACGCCAGCCAGGCTTGTTCAGTCAACCCAGTGTGTTGCAGCGCTGCGCCGGGAATCGGGGGCTTTCCAGTTGCCGCCCACCAACCATAGCCAATCGTCAACATTGCAATGGCCAGAATTGCGCCGATCAGTCGCGAAAGGTTTTGAGATTTGATTGGCTGAACTTGCTCGGCGGTGCGATCCCAACCGTATGCCGCCAAAATTGCCAGAGCAAAGGTCCATTCAAAAGCGTGTCTGGAGGGAGCGCGAAACAGGTTTAGTAGTGGAATGTGGTACAACCATCGGTAAACCGGAGTGTTATCCCCCAGCATCAGCACCAAACCAACGATTGCCATCCCCACCCAAAACAACAACCGAGCATCGCGGTGTTTGCGTGGAATCAATGTGGTAATCGCAGCCAGTGCCATTAGCGCAGCCAACCCTGCGATGAAGGTTTCGGTTTCCAGGTAATGATAAAAGGGGGAAAGGAATGACTGACTGGCTTCGGCGATGGTGAATCCTCCGCCGCTGAACATTTCATAGCTGAGCTTGCTGCGAATGCTTTGCCGCTGAGCCTGCATCGTTTCCAGAATCTGAAAGGCCGATATGCAAGTGGCCAATGCCATTCCGATCAGGCAAACGACCAACGGCTTGAACATTGTCTTTGAAACAGGATCGGGAGTAGTCGCGACTGTGTTCAGGCTCAACAACAAGGCATACGCCACAGCGATGAGGCCTACGTACAAAAATCCTTGCCCCAAACCTGTCAGCACAGACATTGCATAAGCCAGCGTCACCCACAGCAAGGAAGTCGCGAAAGACTTTACCCGCGCCCGCTCGATCGCTGCCAGCATCAGCGGCAACCACATTACCGCATTGGGCAGAAATCCATAGGTTGCAATCCGGCTGGCCATCAATCCGCCATAGCCAAACGTCAGACCGGCGAGCAACGCGGCACATCGGCTGCGGCCAATCTGCCGCGCGTATGCATACGTGAACATTGGGGCCAGCAAAAACGGCGCAAGAACGTAAACCTGCTCTGCCGCGTGGCCGGACAATAGCAAGTACCCCCACGTCAACGGGTAAGCCAATGCCAATTGCGCCATTGAAAGAAGCGGATACCCGCCCAACAAAGTCGGCGTCCACAACGGCAGCTGGCCGTGACGAATCATCTCCCACATCACAGACCGCATTGGATACGAGTACACCAATGCATCTCCGCTCACAAAAAATCGGCCTGCAAATGTCGCAGGCCAGAAGAACAATGTGAAGAAAACGATGATTGTGATGATCGCGATAAGTTCAGCGCGAATTGTTTTCAGCCAGTTCATTGGAGATGAGTTTGGGAAGCGCCAGCGAGGCGGCCAGCGCTTCCAACCTGTTTAACTGCGAGTCAATTGCCGATACTTGATGCGATGCGGCTGGTCTGCGTCGGCACCAAGCCGTGCTTTGCGGTCGGCGTCATATTCGGAATAGTTACCGTCGAACCAGACGACTTTGCTGTCGCCTTCAAACGCCAGAATGTGCGTGGCGATGCGGTCCAGAAACCAGCGGTCGTGGCTGATGACCACGGCGCACCCGGCGAAATTTTCCAGCGCTTCTTCCAGAGCGCGCATTGTGTTCACGTCCAGGTCGTTGGTCGGTTCGTCCAGCAACAACACGTTCGCGCCGGATTTCAGCATCTTGGCCAAATGCACGCGGTTTCGTTCACCACCTGAAAGCATGCCGACTTTCTTTTGCTGGTCGCTGCCGGAAAAGTTCAGCCGGGAAACATAAGCCCGCGAATTGACCATCTTCGTTCCAAGCTGAATCTGATCCTGTCCGTCGGAGATTTCTTCCCAAATGGATTTGTCAGGATCAAGCGTGCGCGATTGATCCACATAGCCAAGCTGCACGGTCGCGCCGGTTTTGAACGTTCCGCCGTCTGCTTGTTCCTGGCCGGTAATCAGTTTGAACAGCGTGGTTTTGCCTGCGCCGTTCGGGCCGATGACACCGACAATGCCGCCTGGAGGGAGCGCGAATTCCAGGTTTTCAAACAGCAACCGGTCGCCATACCCTTTGCTGACATTCTGAGCTTCGATGACGACATCGCCCAGACGCGGTCCGGGCGGAATGTACAACTCCAATTCAGCGGCCTGTTTGTCGCTTTCCTGTTTCAGCAAGTCTTCATAAGCCTTGATGCGTGCTTTGCTCTTGGCGTGGCGAGCTTTGGGCGACATTCGCACCCATTCCAGTTCGCGTTCCAGGGTTTTTTGGCGCTGCGATTCGGCGCGCTCTTCTTTGCGCAACCGCTCCTGTTTCTGTTCCAGCCACGACGTGTAATTGCCTTTCCACGGAATGCCCTGGCCGCGATCCAGTTCCAGAATCCAGCCTGCGACGTTATCCAAAAAGTATCGGTCGTGAGTGACGGCGATGACGGTGCCTTCGTATTTTTGCAGATGCTGTTCCAACCAGCCGACGGTTTCGGCGTCCAGATGGTTGGTCGGTTCATCCAGCAACAAAACGTCCGGCTTTTTCAGCAGCAAGCGACACAATGCGACTCGGCGACGTTCACCCCCGGAAAGCACACCGATCAATGCGTCTCCTGGCGGGCAGCGCAACGCATCCATCGCCATTTCCAGCCGAGCGTCCAAATCCCAGCCGCCCAACGCTTCCAGCTTTTCCTGCACTTCGCCCTGGCGTTCCAGCAGTTTGTTCATGGCGTCGTCGTCCATCGGTTCCGCGAACTTGTCGTTGATCTGATCAAATTCTTTCAGCAAATCAACGACTTCCTGTGCACCTTCTTCGACGATTTCGCGGACGGTTTTCGATTCGTCCAGCTTCGGTTCTTGTTCCAAATAGCCGATGGAATATCCCGGCGAGATGGCAATTTCGCCTTGAAATTCAGTGTCCACGCCCGCCAGGATTCGCAGCAGCGAAGATTTGCCGGAACCGTTCAAGCCCAGCACGCCGATTTTCGCGCCGTAAAAGTAACCGAGGTAAATATCTTTGAGGACAGCTTTTTTGTCGTAAAACTTGCTGACCCCGACCATGGAATAAATAACTTTGTCAGGTTGTTGGCTCATTATGTTCTGTTTGATTGAGAGTTGTGTTGTTAAGGTCGAGCATCTTGTCGCAGGCATTGCCAAATGGCAAGGCAGTTTCCAAACGACAACTTCGTAACGCGCTCAGCAGGTGAATTTTGATGAGACGAACTGCCCCGCTGTTGAGGCATAAAGTCTCACTGGATTGAAAGCGATTTTTGGCTGGCAAGAGTAAAGCTGACGTGACAGGTACGAAATTTTGAAAACAAATCTAAATTTTCGAAGTTTCCGACGTGCGCAGGTTTTACCAGGCAGGTTAACCAAACGATTTGTTGAACTTATAAAAACCTGGGGAAATAAAATAGATCGGAATATAACTTGCTGGGTACCTCGCGACTTGCAACTTCCAGAATGCCAGATACACACCGCTGATTTTTGGAAGGCGAGTTTCACTTTATCGAATTTTCAAATCACAAATGCTTAAAAGGAGACACAGGAGGAACAATCTATGAAAACTTTTGTTCGATCTTTGGCCGTCACGCTCGCTCTACTGCTGAGTTTGTCGTGGCCTGCCAATGCTCAATCCACGACCGGAACCATTTCCGGCACAGTGACTGATCCACAGGGAGCCGTGATTGCGGGCGCTGGTGTAACTGCGCGCAACATTGCCACCAGTGAATCACGCGCGGCTGTGACTGACAGCGAAGGCCGCTACCGGTTTCCCGGTCTGCCAATCGGCAACTACGAAGTTACGGTTCAGTCGAAAGGCTTCGCAAAATACGTTCGCACTGGCGTCGAATTGCTGCTCAATCAGGAAGCTGTGGTGAATGCTCCCCTGAAAACCAGCGCAGTGGAAGAGGTCGTGACCATCAACGAAAACGCTTCGTTGCTGAACACGACGAACGCTGAAGTTAGCACTCGTTTTGACAGCAAGCGTTTGTCTGAATTGCCGCTCGCTCCGAATCGCAACGTGCTGAACATCGCGTTGTCCGCGGCGGGCGTCAGCCAATTAGGCAGCGGCCAAACGGGCTTTGCGCAAGGGCTGAACTTTTCCGTCAACGGCATGCGGTTGCGCTCGAACAACTTCATGATTGACGGCCAGGACAGCAACGATCCCAGCGTCAGCGGTTCGCAACAGCCCATCAATAACCCCGACGTGGTGCAAGAATTCCGCTTGGTGACCAACCAATTTGCTGCCGAATACGGTCGCGCTGCGGGATCGGTCGTCAACATCGTCAGCAAGTCCGGCTCGAATAACCTGCACGGTTCGGGTTTCTGGTTTAACAACAATAATGTGTTTAACGCCCGCAGCAATCTGGACAAAGCAGCCGGTTTCAAAGATGCGCCGCGCCGCAACGAAAACCAATTTGGCGGAACGGTGGGCGGCCCAATTGTCAAAGACAAGACCTTCTTCTTCGGTTCATATCAACGTTGGACGGATCGTCAGTTAGGATCGGGCGCAACCATCAACGGCGTGCCCACCGAAGCCGGACGCCAGATTCTGCAACAGCAAGCCGGCAGCCGTCCGCAGGTTGCAGCTTTGTTGAAATTCCTGCCTGCGGCGCAAACGCCGAATAACACGACGGCGCGCTTCACGCTAAACGGGCAGACATACAACGTGCCGCTCGGTTCGCTGACGGGCGCAAATTCCATTTCGTTCAACAACCACCAATGGAGCACCCGCGTTGATCATCGCTTCAGCGAAAAACACCAGATCAACGGTCGGTTCTTCTTTAACAATGACAACAGCGTGGGAACCGGGCAGGCGACGCCGCAAGGATTGGCGAACATCGTTCCGACGCGCAATCAATCGGCCAACGTCGGATTCACCAGCGTTCTGTCCAGCTCGCTGGTCAACGAAGCTCGCATTGCGTATCAGCGCTTCGGTTCCGTTACCAATGCGGCGGACCCGTCCTCCGAAACGATTCCGTCCATCGAAGTCAACGAACTCGGTTTGATCGGGTTTAACGCTGCCGGAACGCGCACGGCAATTGGCTTGGCGGTGAACCTGCCGCAATATCGTTACAACAACACCTATCAAATTCTGGACAATCTTTCGTGGACGAAGGGCAGCCACGCCATGAAGTTCGGATTCGACTTCCGTCGCGTGCAGGTCAAGAGCTTCTTCTTCCCGACGATTCGCGGTCGTCTGGCCTATGCCACGCTCGACAGCTTGGTGAATGACATTGCCATTGCGTCAGCGATCAACAAACCGGTGCCGGGTGGTTCGGAAGTTCAGTACTACAACTGGTACGACTACTTTTTCTACGCGCAGGATGAATGGCGCATTCGCCCGAACTTCACGTTGAGTTACGGGCTGCGATACGAAACGCCGGGCAATTCCATCGGTTCGCTGGAACCGTTTAACCAGAAAATTCTGGCTGCCAACGGCAACAATCCCGCGTTGCGCTTCCGCAATCCGAACCGTGACACCAACAACTTCCAGCCGCGCTTTGGCTTTAACTGGCGTCCGAATTTCGGCGACAGCGGCATTGCTGGTCTGTTATTCGGTGGAGACAAAACCGTTGTTCGCGGCGGGTATTCGCGCACCAACGATTACGGGTTCATCAATATCAACCTGAACATCGCCAGCGCGTTTCCGTTCGTCTTCGCGCTGAATCCGTCGCTGACAAATGCATACGCCAATCTGTTGACGGCAACTGCGCCGCCAGCGGCCAACTGGCCGTTTATCACGCAAACGACGGTCGGCCAAGATTTTCGTGCGCCTTCCGCGGATCAGTTCAGCCTGGAAGTATCGCGCGAATTGTCGAAAGACGTGGTCTTGCGTGTCGGCTACGTCGGCACGAAGGGCAACGGACTGTTCCAAACCGTGGACGGCAATCCGGTCGTCAAAGAACGCACCAACCGCAACGATCCGGCGTTCCTGTACAACCCGACGGGAACGACGCTGACCAACCAACCGCGTCGCGTGGATTTGACGCGCGGCGTTGAACGGTTGCGCTGCAACTGTGCGCAATCCATTTACCATTCGCTGCAGGTCAGCTTAGACAAACGTCTGAGCAAGAATTTCAGTGCAGGCGTGCATTACACCTGGAGCACGTTCATTGACACGGCGTCGGAAATTTTCAACCCGCAACCGCAGGGCGAAGTCGCCACGCCGCAAGACCCATTCAACCGCAACGCGGACCGTGCGCGTTCCAGTTACGACCGTCCGCATCGTGTGACGGGCAATGTGGTGTACGAATTCCCGCTCTTCCGCGATCAAAAAGGTTTGGCGGGGCACTTCCTGGGCGGCTGGCAAGCCAACGCGTTTTTCACCTTGCAGAGCGGCACGCCGTTCACGATCCTGAACGGGGCTGACCCGGCGGGCGTGTTGCAGGGAATTGACTCGCTGGTAGGCAACGCGATTCGCCCGAACCTGAACACGACGCTGGACTTGTCGAGCATGAATCTGATCGAGATTCGCGCGGCGGGCGGCGCGAGTCTGTTCCGTGCGCTGCAAACTGGCGAACGCGTCGGTAACGTCGGACGCAACACCATTCGCGGGGATGGAATTGCCAATGTGGACTTCGGAATCTTCAAGAACACGAAGATTATGGAAGGCCATAACATTCAATTCCGCGCCGAATTCTTCAACCTGACCAACACGCGCAATTTCGGCACGCCGAACACGGCCATCAATTCGGGAGCCAACTTCCTCAATCAGTGGGCGACCAACGGCGGCAACCGCCGCATTTTGATGGGATTGCGTTACACGTTCTAACCAGATTCCTTGGTTGGAATGATCTCAATAAGGCCGGGGCCGGAAATTCTGGCTCCGGCCTTTTTACGTCTTTTTTTCCTCTGCCGCCGGTAAATTCTTGATGCACATTTCCAGCCCGGCTAGCATGCGCGTTCCACTAAACTCACAGCATTTTCTGATCCGGAAGATCTCGTGCCTAAACTCGAATCAACAAAACCTACCATTGCGTCTGCCGCCTGGGAAAGTTCGCAGTCTCTGGCTTTCCTGGTTGCCTTGTTGACTGTGTTCGCCTCAGCCGGGGCTGCACAAATTCCGGCTTATCGTTTTGACCAATGGACGACTGACAATGGATTGCCGCAAAACACCGTTCGAGCAATTGTGCAGACTCGTGACGGATATTTGTGGCTCACCACCGTGGATGGATTGGCGCGTTTTGATGGCGTGCGATTCGTTGTCTTCGACAAGAGCAACACCAAGGGATTAAGCAGCAACCGATTCACGGCGTTGCACGAAGACTTGGACGGAACCTTGTGGGCTGGAACCGAAGACAATGGCGTGACGCAATATCGCAATGGAGTGTTCACTTCGTTTACCAAGGCCGACGGATTTCCCAGCAATCAGATATTGTCGTTTAGCCGCGCATCCAATGGCGAACTGATCATCGTGACTGTGAGTGGAGCCTACTGTTTTCGTAACGGGCAATTTGTGCTGGCTCCCTCGGAATACCAACGGAATGACGCCAAATTTTACCTTGGCCCCTCAGGAACTCAGTGGACCATTGAGCGGCATGGAATTCGACAGGTCAAAGAGGGACGCGTCATTCAATATTCTTTTCCGGTGATCTTTTCCGATGTGCATTTTAATTTGTGGCCTTACGAAGATCGGCAAGGAAATTTGTGGGTGTGTGATTCGTTAAATCTCTATCGGTTGTGCGATGGACAGATTGCACGCTTGGGCGAAAAAGATGGCTTGCCGCCAGAAGCGGTTCTGATTCCGTTTTGTGACGATGACGAAGGAGGCGTGTGGTTTGCCCAGCGAGCAGGCAGCAAAATGAAGCCTATTGGCACGGCGCGGTTCCAAAATGGGCGCTTCACTGTGTACGGCAGCAGTGCCGGGTTGCCGCCCGTCACCATTGGCCCGATCTTCAAAGATCGCGAAGGCACGATCTGGGCAGGCAGCGTTCGCGGACTGTTTCGGCTGAAGAAGCAACTGATGACAACGTATTCCACGGACAACGGCCTGCCACACAACGAAGTGTATCCCATGCTGCAATTGCGCAATGGAGATGTGCTGGTTGGCACGGTTCAGGGGCTGAGCCGATTTCGCAGTGGAACGTTTCGGGATGTTCCGCTGGGAGGTGGCTACAACGTGCAGGCGCTCTATGAAGACTCCAACGGTGTTGTGTGGATTGGCAAAATCGCCGGACTCATACGCTACCAAAATGGAAAGGTGAAAGACCTGTCTGAGGCTGTGAACAACTGGAGCGTCTGGACGATTCATGACGACGGCCATGACAATCTTTGGGTGGGAACGGATCACGGATTGTTCAAATTCAACGGGGACAGACCATCTGCTTTATTCACAACCAAAGACGGATTGCCGAGCGATGATGTGAAAATTATTCATCAGGACCATCAGGGAACGCTCTGGTTGGGAACGTACGGCGGACTGGCTCAACTCAAGGACGGCAAATTCACCACATACACAACCGCGCAAGGTTTGACGGGCAATCGCGTGCGTTCGATTTATGAAGACGCCGAAGGCACATTGTGGATCGGAACCTACGACGATGGATTAAGTCGATTCCGGGATGGAAAGTTTGTCAGTTATCGCGTCGAGCATGGGTTGTACAACAATGGAGTGTTCAAGATTCTGGAAGACCGCCGCGGCAATTTTTGGATCAGTTGTAACAAAGGCATTTATCGCATCAATCGGTACGAATTGAATGCATTTGCCGATGGCCGCATCCCGGCAATCAACAGCATTGTATATGGCAAGCAGGATGGCATGCTGAACAATGAGTGCAACGGCGGGCGGCAACCTGCCGGATTCATCGCAGGCGACGGCAAGTTCTGGTTTCCTACGCAGGGCGGTGTCGTGGTGGTGGACCCTGAAGCGGTGCCTTCAAGTCTTCAACCGCCTCCTGTGCGGATCGAAACGGTTACGCTGGAACGAGGACTGGTGGATTTTCGTGATACGGTTGTTATCGGAGCAGGGCAACGCGACCTGGAAATCAGCTACACGGGATTGAGTTTCATCAAACCGGACCAGATTAAATTCAGGTACAAGCTGGAAGGATTGGATAATGACTGGCGGGATGCCGGGACTCGACGCGTGGCGTATTTCCCCTACTTGCCACCGGGCAGCTATACCTTTCAGGTCATTGCTGCTAACAGCGATGGTCCCTGGAATGCCATTGGCCAAAGTTTGCGCGTGGTGGTGTTGCCGCCGGTTTATCGCACATGGTGGTTTCTAAGCCTTGCCGCGCTGGCTGTTGGAGGGATCGGCTATACCGTGTACCGGTATCGCATCGCGCAGCTCGAAGAAAAACAGGCCAGTCAGCAAGCCTTTTCGCGGCGATTGATCGCTTCGCAGGAACGCGAGCGGCAACGGTTAGCAGCGGACTTGCACGACAGCCTGAGCCAGAATCTGGTGATCATCAAAAACCGTGCGATGATCAGTCTGCAACAAGCTGACGATCACGAAGAGATGCTGGAACAGGTGACGGAAATTGCCGAAGCCGCCGATCACGCATTATTTGAAGTCCGGGAAATCGCTCATAACCTGCGCCCGTTTCAGATTGATCGTTTGGGACTGACGAAAGCCCTTGAAGCGTTGGTCCGCAAAGCGGGCACCGGAGGATTACAGTTCACTTCGCGGATAGACAAGATTGATTCCTTGCTGCCTGCGGAATCCGAAATCAATCTGTATCGGATTATTCAGGAAAGCATCAACAACATCATCAAACATTCTAGAGCGACCGAAGCCAGCGTGAGGGTCGAATGCCGCGATCAGAGTATTGAGGTCACGATCCTAGACGATGGCTGTGGATTCACACCGGGAATCACTCCTCGGACTCCGCAATCAACCGGCAGTGGCATGGGGTTAACTGGCATTACAGAACGAGCGCGCATTTTGGGTTGCGTGCCGATGATTGAATCAAATCCGGGGCAGGGCACGAAAATTTCGTTGCAGATCCGAACTGAAAATCGTGCAACCCGGAACATCCATCGACAACCGTTGGAGAAATTGGAAAAGTGAAAGAGATGGCAGAACCAATCCGATTAATCGTCGCCGACGATCACCCCATTGTTCGCCAGGGATTGTGTTTGGTGATTGAAAAAGACCCTGGATTACAAATTGTCGCTGAAGCAGGTGACGGGCAAACCGCGTTGGAACAAATCAGTGCGACCCACCCAGATATCGCAATTCTGGATGTGGACATGCCTGGTTTGAACGGGTTTGATGTCGCCCGCGCGATCGCCAAACTAGCTTTTTCTGTCGGAATCATTTTTCTAACCGTGCATTGCGAAGAAGAGTTTTTCGACGAAGCGCTTGAGCTCGGCGCAAAAGGATATGTGCTGAAAGACAGTTCCGTGACGGACATTGTGGCCTGCATCCGAGCCGTTGCCGCAGGACAGAATTATGTTAGCCCTGCTCTGACGACGCACCTATTCCGGCAGCGTCGTCGTAAAACGGCTCCGCAAAGTTCCGCGCTGGATGCGCTGACGCCCACCGAACGCCAGGTGCTGAAACTGCTGGCGGATTACAAAACCAGCAAAGATATCGCGGCCACGTTGTTCATCAGCCCGCACACCGTGCAAACCCACCGCAAAAACATCTGCGCCAAACTGCAACTTGAAGGCAATCACGCGTTGATGCGGTTTGCCTTGGAACATAAATCCCATCTCTAAACTCCAGGCATCTACCCACAATCGGGTAGATCAAAATACCCGGTATTCGGCAGCCAAAATACCTACACGCGGGAATACTCTTAACCAGTCCTGCTCGCCATAATCCGCGCCGTCACACCATGAAAGCGGAGGCGGACAATGACCATACTGATTGTCGAAGACAACGAAGGAATGCGGCGTTTACTCCGCGCCATTGTTTGTTTGCCGCTTTGGACATGTCACGAATGTTCGGACAGCAGCCAAGTGATGGCCGATTGTGCTCGTCATCTGCCCGATTGGGTGTTGATGGAGAACGAGCTGAAAACGATCAATGGTATTGCGCTGACTAAACAGATTCACGCGAGCTTTCCGGAATCCAGAATCGTGATTGTGACCAGCTACGACGACGCGGACCTGCGGCAGGCAGCTTTTCATGCAGGAGCCACGGGGTTCGTGTTGAAAGAAAACCTGATTGAAGTGCGGCGATTGTTGCAATCGTCGCTGCGGCAATAACCCTTGCACCTCGCGGATGACCCCGCAACCTTTGGAGGAACACATGAAATTAAACAAGAAACAGGCCCACAAGTTGACTCTGTTGACGCTATTATTTGGCGTTGCCGGTCTTGGGTTGCTAGTCAGCTCAACGCCTCAGCAGGCAGCCATGAAATCAGTGGTCTCGAACGAAACAACAACCGTTGAGCCGGGAAGAGTCGTTGGTTGGAGCACGAATCTTAGTGGTGAAACCACAGTCCCCGTTGCCGCCCAAACTGGAATTACAGCAATTTCTGCAGGGGAAGCTTTCAGCCTAGCGTTGACACAAATGGGGGAAGTCATTGGGTGGGGATGGAATGATTACGGGCAATTGAATATCCCCGCCGCAGCCAAAAGCGATGTGATCGCGATTGCCTCAGGACAAGTTCACAGCTTGGCATTGAAGAGCACGGGCCAAGTGATCGGCTGGGGAATGAATAACGGTGGCCAACTAAACATTCCCGCCGCTGCCCAAAGTGGGGTAATTGCCATTTCTGCTGGAACCAATTTCAGCATGGCATTGAAAGACACAGGAGGAGTCATTGTTTGGGGCAATATTTCCAGCGTGCCTGTTGCCGCGCAAAGTGGTGTGATCGCCATTTCGGCAGGTTTTTATCACTGCCTGGCACTGAAAGACACGGGCGAAGTCATTGGCTGGGGAGACAATGCTTTTGGCCGAGCCACTCCCCCTGCGGCAGCCCAAAGCGGCGTGATTGCCATCGCTGGGGGAGGAACATTCTCCTTGGTCGTCAAAAACACCGGTGAAGTGATCGGGTGGGGAGATGATTACCTTGGCCGTCTGGACATTCCCGTTGCTGCCAAAAGCGGAGTTGTTGCAGTCGTTGCCGGATACGGACATGGATTGGCCTTGAAATCCAATGGTACGGTGATTGGTTGGGGGCTTAACGCAAACGGTCAGACTAACATTCCCGGCAATTTGAATGGTGTTAGAGCCATTGCTGCTGGAACGTATCACAGCCTGGCGATCAAACCTCCGAATAATGCGCCGGTGGCCGTCAGCAAAAACATTACTATTTCCGCCGGAGCCAACTGCTCGGCAACTATCACAGCAGCTCAAGTGAATAATGGCTCTTACGATCCGGACCGAGATGCGATCGCGCTTTCACTGGATTCGAATGGCCCATTTGGTCTTGGCGCGAATACCGTGATGTTAACCGTGACTGATAGCAATGGCGCATCCAATTCTACAGCGGCCACCGTCACTGTAGTGGACACAACGAAACCGACGCTGACCTGTCCAACCAACGTGGTTGTCACTTTGCCGCTGAATTCGATGGACACGGCAATGGCGGTTGACTATTCATCCCCGACGGCGACAGACAATTGCAGTAACGTGATGATCACGCCCAGCAAAGCTTCCGGGTCGGTGTTCCCGTTGGGCACAACGACGGTTACGTTAACGGCCACTGATGGGGCGAACAATCAAACCACGTGCAGTTTCACGGTGACAGTGCTGTACAACTTCGGCGGATTTCAACAACCCGTGGACGCCGCCCCTGCTGTCAATGTTATGTCCGCAGGCAGAGGCGTTGCGGTGAAGTTTTCTTTGAGTGGAAACAAAGGCTTAGCGATTTTTGCGGCAGGTTCACCGATTTCGGTGCCGTTGGTTTGCGGCACAAACGTGACCGATGAAGTGGAAGAAACTCTGACGGCCAGCAATAGCGCATTGAGTTATGACGCGGCGACCGACACTTACATCTACGTGTGGAAAACGGATAAAGCCTGGAAGGGAACGTGCCGTCAGTTGCAGTTGAAATTTAACGATGGCACGACCCGGGTGGCCAACTTCCAGTTCCGATAAGCTTGTGATTTAGTCGAAGTCTGATGACTTTCCTTCAATGAACGACCTTGCCTGTTGCTCGTCGGCGAATCGCCGAGGTTTTCAAGAACAGGCAAGGCTTTCTTCATGGAGGGAATGAGAAAAGTTTCCGCCGTTTTCAACGCTTTTGAAGGCTTGCTGCTTTCTCAGTGCCCGGCTAGCATACGCGCTCTTTTCCACTTTGCTTGGTTACGAGCAACCGGTTTGTTCGGGAGAAACTTCATGCCTGCACTCTTTGAGTTGTTTCCCCAAAAGAGGTTTCCTCACGCGCCCTGGAGTGCGGCATTGTGGTTTGTGCTGCTCATTTGGGTGAGTTCAAGCACATTCGCACAGTCACAGCCTTATCAATTTGACCACTGGACGACCGACAATGGATTACCGCAAAACACTGTTTTCAGGGTGTTGCAGACCCGCGATGGGTATTTGTGGTTGACGACCTTTGATGGATTGGCTCGGTTTGATGGCGTGCGCTTCAAGGTGTTCGACAAAAGTAATACCAAAGGCATTAACGGCAACCGGTTTACGGATTTGTACGAAACCCAGGACGGAACGCTGTTGTTCGGAACGGACGATGCCGGATTAACGGTTTACCGCAATGGGGGTTTCAAGACGTACACGACCGCCGATGGTCTGCCGAGCAATCAAATCTACCTGATCTTTCCAGACCTGACGGGAGCGCCGGTGATTGCGACCTCTCTAGGCCCTGTTTTTTGGCGCGATGGCAAAATTGTTCCTGCGCCTCCGCAATTTCAGAGTTCCAACTCAAAACATTATCTGGCGTCTTCCGGCATGCAGGTGATGATTGATGCCAACGGAATCAAACAAGTCAAAGATGGGCGCGCCATTGAGTATTCGATCAAACCGTTCTCGGATAATTTCTTCAACGATCTTTGGCCATACGAAGATCGTCAGGGAAATTTGTGGGTAGGGGACGGAGCGAAAGTGTACCGATTGCGTGACGGACAAGTGACACACTTTTCTGACGTGTCGTTACTTCGCCCGGTGTGTGATGACGCGGATGGAGGCGTTTGGTTTACCAGACCTCTTGGCAAGGTTACAGAAAGTTCGATGGCGCGATTCAAGGATGGGCGCTTTACGTTTTACGGTGAAGCTGAGGGAATCTTGAATTCCACCGTTTATTCCATCGCCAAGGACCAGGAAGATTCCATCTGGATGGCCACTTCGCACGGTTGGTATCGTGCGCGCAAGATTTATCGCGATGGTGTCCTGGTGGCGAGCGATATTTCCAAAGGCATGTTTCAAGCTAGCGGCGTGATGAACATTGGGCGTGCAGTCTGGGGCGAAGCCTACTTCACTGGTCACCTGGACGATTTACGGATTTACAACCGCGCATTACCTGTATCGGATATCCAATTGCTCGCAGCGGGTAATCAATAAGCCACCAAGAAACAGCGCGAAAATTAAACACCAAGCGAATTTCCACATAAGCCAAGGCGGCAGAGGCAGGAGCAAGGTGAAAGCTCTGATTGTCGAAGATGACGAACTGATGCGACGGCTGATCAAAAGCATGATCGGCGGTTTGGCTGAAGTCGTCATCGAGTGCGGCACAGGCGACGCGGCTTTCGGCTTGTACGTGGCCAACCAGCCGGATTGGGTGTTGATGGATATTCAACTGCCAGGATTGGATGGCATCACTGCGACCAGCCGGATCAAAGCGGACTACCCCGATGCGCATGTCCTGATTGTCACCGATCACGGAGACGGTCAATTGCGTGAAGCTGCACGAAACGCTGGCGCGTGTGGTTACGTGCTGAAGGAAAACCTGATGGAGGTGCGGCGCTGGCTGCAACCGGTGCCGGACTTCGGGGTTAAATAAACCCAAAGCATTCTAACTTCCCCAACTACGCAGAGCGTAAAGCAGAGGATTCTGTTTGCGCTCTGCTTTTGTGTTTATCAGTCATTCAACCTGCGCCGGATTCGACTCAGGATTCCGCACAGCATTTCGATGTCGTACTTGGTGGGATGCAATCGCAACAGGCTGCCGCGAATGCGCTGGGTCAGATTCGACTCGTTGCCGGGCAAGACAAAATCAAGTTGCCGCAACACGTCCAGTGAAAGTTGCACCATCTCTTCGCTGGCTCTGGCTGTGGCGGTTTCAGCGGGCCGGGGAAGGATTTCGGCTTGAGCCTGGTCACGAATCAGTTCGTAACAACAGACGGCAACGGCCTGGCCCAAATTCATCGAAGGGCAATTCGGTTGCGACGGAATGCTCATCACGCGATGGCAGTGGCTGAAATCTTCGTTGGTCAGTCCGTGCTTTTCCGAGCCGAAGACCAGCGCCAGTTTGTAACTGGTTTCGGCCAGATCGCGGCTTAGATCGAAAGGCGTATAAACGGTTTGTTTTTGCTCCACGCGGGTTCGATCGGTTGTGCCGATGACCAGATCGCAGTCGGCAACAGCTTCCTTGAGCGTGGCGAAGACATGAGCATTGGCCAGCAAATCAGTCGCGTGTGGGGCTGAAGTCACTTCGTCCCAATTTGGCGGATGAACTCCGACAACTGCCAGGTCGGCAAACCCGAAGTTCTTCATGGCTCGCGCGACGGCTCCGATGTTATTCGGGTCGCGCGGGCGAACCAGCACAATTCTGCAATTTGACGGCGGCATCTGGACTCACTAATTACGGAAGCAAATGATGGTTGCCGATTATTCTTCTTCGGCAAGCTGGCTCTTCAGCATTTCCGATTTTAGGGTGAAGCTGCCGTTGGTGACCACTCGGTCGCCGACGGATAAGCCGGAGATGATTTCCATCAGCTCGCCTTGTTTGCGACCGAGTTTGACGACGCGGCGTTCAAATTGCCGTCCACTCTGGTTGCTGTCACGAGCGATGAACACGACGGTTTGGCCTTCCATTTCCTGCAAGGCTTTTTGGCTGACCAGCACGGCCGGACGTTTTTCTCCGACGGCCAGACTGATGCTGGCGAACATTTCCGCTTTCAATTTGCCCTGGCGATTGTCCGCCAGACAGCGGACTTCGACAGTGCGAGTTTGCGCGTTCATCACTTCGCCAATGCGCGCAATGCGCCCGCTGAAAGTGGTGTCCGGAAATGCCGCAACGCTGATTTCCACCGGCAAGCCAATCTTGATCGCAGACAGATTTTTTTCCGCAACTTCGGCAATCACCCAGACGCTGGAAAGGTCGCCGATGAAAAACAAGGGGTCGCCGGGATTGACACTGGCTCCGGCAGTGATTTCACGTTTCAGGACAATTCCCGCCGAAGGCGCGCGAACAAGGATCGGCGCGTCGTAATCGTGCTGGTCTTCTGGCAGATTCAGATGTTCCCGATGTCCGCGAGCGCGTTCGACTTCGGCTTCGGCGCGCTGAATTTCTTGTTGTGTCGCCTGGAAGTCTAATCGAGCCTTGTCCACTTCGTGCTGGGAAATGGCTTTTGCCTGCAACAAGCGTTCGGCTCGTTCCAGAGCCGTTTTGGCGAACGCCGCCTGAGTTTGTTGCTGTTTCAATTCCGCCTGAGCTTTGAACCATTCGGCTTCGGCTTCGTGAACTTCGTGTGTGTGCATCTTGGCCAGTGGCTGACCCTTTCGCACGTGGTCGCCGACTTTGGCGTTGACGTCCAGAATGCGCCCGGAAAACAGTGAACCGACGCGGGCCGTTGCGTCTTCGTTGATGGTGACTCGCCCAGTCGCTTCAAGTGGGGCGACGATTTCTTTTTCAACTGCTTCGGAAAATTCCAGCTTGGCCAATTTGATGGATTCATCCGAGAGCGTTAGCACGTTCGGGTCTTTGGCTGGTTGAGTTGTCGCTTTCGCGTCAGGTTTGGCCGCATCGGTGGCGACGGTTTGCATCTGTTCCGCTTTGTTGCAGCCCGTCAGGGCCGACACGGCTGTCAGAAATAACCCAAAAAACAGGACGCGAAAGGCTAAATGAAAGCCAGTCAGTTGGCTATTCGCCGCTTTGCGGCAAAGAAGTTGATCAGTAAATATCATGGTTGATTTTCCTTTCCCGCGGCCAGCGCCAGTTCTGCCAGCGCCAGTTGAAGCTCCAGTTCCGTTCGGTGATACAGCAATCGCGCTTCGTTGCGGGCTCGTTGAGCTTCCAGCAGTTTGTATAAATCCGCTGCGCCTTCGCGGTATGCGACCAGCGCGATATTCCGCGATTCGTCGGCGCGTTGCAGAAAATCCTTCTGCATTTCATTCAGGCGTTCAGCCAGCTTCCGCGAAGCTCTGTGGGCGATTTCGATTTCCGCGCGGATGTAATTTTCTTCGGCCATTAGCTGCAACTCGGCGGAGGTGATCGCTGCCGTGGCTCGGCCAATTTCGGCGCGGTTTTTATTGAAGACCGGCAGCGGAATTGTGATGTATGCCAGCGCAGTGTTGAACCCGCCCGTGCGTTTGTACCCGGCGCTCACTTCCAAATCCGGGCGCGCGTTGGCCTGTTGCAATTTCAAATTGGCTCGCTCGCTTTCGACCTTGGCGCGCATCGAAACCAGTTCCGGTCGTTTGGCCAAAGCGTCTGTGCGCAGTTGTTCCAATTCAGTTGTCAGCAAAGCCGAACCCGCGACGTTCGGTTCCGCCAACTGAAAATTGGTGTCGAAGCGGACATCGCCCATCGATTTCAGCAAATCCAGTTTGGCGCGCTCCAATTCCAACCCGACGGAAGCTTCCTGATTGAGCAGTGTTTGCTGTTCCAGTCTCACGCGAATCAATTCCCACTCGGAAATGAATCCTTCTTTTAATCGCGTCGTGTTGTACTGAACCAACCCGTCCAGGTCATTGCGATTTTCATGGACAATGCTCAGCAGCGTCTGGTTTTGCAGCGCGATCCAGAAACGGCGAATGACTTCCTGGCGAAGCTGCCGCTTCAAGGTGTCAATTTCGGTCTGAGTTTGATTCAACTGGCGATTGGCCAGTTCGGTTCGGCGAGCGGCTTTGCCGGCGGTTTCAATTCGCTGACTGCCGTAAACGAATACATCAATGTCGGTTCCGAAGGTAAACGGCGGTTGTTGCCAAGCTCGCCAGTTTTCGGTCTGAATGGTGATCGATGGATTGGGGCGAACACCGACAAAACGTTTGTACTCATCTGCGCCGGTTATGCGAGCTTGCGCGGCTTCGAGCAGCGGATGTTTATTCAGAGCTTGAGTAACACATTCGTCCAGCGAAAGTTTACGTTGCTCGCTGTTGGTTTGTGCTAGCACGGAAACGGCGCTCAACGTGGCGGTAAACGCGAATCCAAGAAAGGCGCTGAAACAGCGTCTGGTTATCGTATTCATCACAATATCTTTTAAGAATAAGAAGTCGGTCGCGGAGAATGGCAAGATAACTGACGGTTGCCGCTTTGTCACCCGTCGCCGAATTTGCGGTAAAAGCGGCGCTTCGACGTGGATTTGCCGCTGGAATCGGTTCCGGCGATTGTGGAATACTCATTGGCGCTATGGCATTCATCAACATCATCGAACCGGAAAACGCTTCGGGAGCATTAAAGACTGAATATGACGCGGCGATCACTCGCGCGGGCAAAGTCTTCAACATCTTGAAAGTTCAAAGTCTGAATCCGAAGACGCTTCGCGCCTCCATGGATTTGTACACTGCGACAATGCATGAAGTTACTGGCCAGTGTTCGGAGTTGACGCGCGCGGAACGGGAACTGCTGGCGACGGTGGTTTCGCGCACGAACGACTGCTTTTACTGAACCGAAGCTCACGGGGAGGATCTCCGTGTGGAATCGCAAAATGAATCCTTGGCGGAAACGGTCAAGCGCGACTTTCGGCAAGCACAATTAACCTCGCGTGAACGAATGCTGTGCGAATTCGCGGAAAAGCTGACGCTTCATCCATCCAGAATGACGCGTGAAGATTGCGACCGGTTACGCGCTGTTGGCTTGACCGACCGGGATATTTTGGATGCCGTGGAGGTAATTTCCTATTTCAACTACATCAACCGTGTTGCCGACGCGCTCGGCATTGATCCTGAACCGGAGATGCTCATTCACACATGAAGTTTGATTTGCTCATCCAGAATGCCAGGGTGGTGGATGGAACTGGCCAACCCGCGTTTTTCGCCGATATTGCCATCCAGGGAAACCGCATTGCTGCGCTTTACCCAAACAACGGAAAGATGGTTCCCGCCGAAGCCGCGCGAACCATCAACGCCCGAAAGCGGACCGTCATTCCCGGCATCATTGATCCGCATTCCCACGCCGATTTGATTTTGCCGCTCAACCTACAGCGCCAGGCCGAACTGATGCGCTGCAAATTGTCGCAAGGCATTACCACCACCATAATCGGCAATTGCGGATTGGGTTGCGCACCTGTGGCGAATCCGGAAGCCGAAGCCATTTTGCGTGCTGTCAATTCCTGGATGACGCCGGAGCCGGTGGACTGGCGTTGGCGAACCGTTGGCGATTACCTGAAGCGGCTGAAAGGGAATGGACTGGCGTTAAATGTCGGGATGCTGGCTCCGCATGGGCCGATTCGGATTTCCGCAATGGGTCTTGCGAAAGGCAACCCTTCGCGGGCACAGTTGAAAATCATGTGTTCGATGGTTGAGCAAGCGATGAACGACGGCGCGTTCGGACTTTCCACCGGCCTGATTTATCCACCGGGGATGTATTCGGATTCGGACGAACTGAAAGACCTGGCCAGGATTGTCGCGGATCACGGAGGCATTTACACCAGCCACATTCGGGGTTCGAGCGAAACGCTAATTCCTGCCGTCAAAGAATTGCTGGATGTCGCGCGTTCGACCGGAGTGTGCGTGCACCATTCGCACTGTGAAGCGGTCGGTCGCGCGCATTGGCCAAAACTTGACCGCGTGTTGCGGATGGAACGAACCGCGGCGAAAGATGCGGTGTGTGTAACTTCGGATATGTTTCCCTACACGGCGGCGGCGACGATGATGATTGCAATTTATCCGCCCTGGGCGCTGGAAGGCGGCGTGGAAAAATTGATCGAGCGGTTGACGGATGAAACGACTCGGCGGCGAATTGAGCGCGACATCAATCGCGTCAAATCATCCTGCAAACCGAATGGCTGGCCGCACAATTTGGTGCGCGCGACAAGTTGGGACGCCATTCGCATCGGCTACGTCGCCAGCCGCCGAAACAAACGCTTCGAAAATCGCAGTCTGAGCGAATTGGCCAGCTTGACCGGAAAGCCTCCGTTTGATGCGATTTCAGACTTGATTATTGAAGAGCGCGGACAGGTTTCGATGCTGATCTTTGAAATCAGCGGCGAACGCGACCAGCGCAATTTGCTGGCGAAATTGGCTCGCCATCCGCAGGGAATCTTTTGCACCGACGCCGAAGATTATGGGCGTGGGTTGCCGCATCCGGCAGCTTATGGCGCATTTCCGCGAATTCTGTCCAGACTGGTGCGTGAGGATCGGGTGCTGACTTTTGAGGAAGCTGTGAGAAAAATGACTTCTTTCCCGGCTGCAATCTTTGGGTTGAATGCGCGCGGAGTGATTCGGCGTGGCGCGTATGCTGATCTGGTGATTCTGGATCCCCAGCGAGTCAATGACCGGGCGACATTTGAAAAACCTCGTGGTGAGGCAACCGGAATTAAGGCTGTCGTCATCAATGGCAGAGAGGTCTTTTCAGAAGGTCAATTTCACAACGAATTTTCAGGTGAGGTGGTTTGCCACCAAAGTTGACAACGCTAATTAAGATTAATCCGCTTTACAGGCAAGGTTCGCGTGATAAATTGCCGAAAGAATTTTCAACCGGTAGTTGGAAATCTGCTGTTTGGATTAACTCCGCATCCAATTGCTATCTCAAAACCAAGCAATGCCCAAAACCTTTGATTGAATTAAAGTCGTGGTGTGAGCCGATGAATTCTTCGAAGAAGGTGTGCTTCAACAATCCTCCTACAAACAACAAAAAATATTTCTCAGTGAGGTTATAGATGAGAATTCCAAATCGTAACTGGCTAAGGCCAGCTTATCTCGCTTTGTTTGCCGTTGCCGTGATGCTGTTTGGTTTAATGCCAAAAGGTTCAGCGGCCATGTTTGATGGCAACGACAATCGTCCGCTGCTGGTCGGCACAATTACCACATTGCCCGCAGCTCAGAATTTTGTTGGTGACTGGGTGATTTTCAGAACCAAGGTCAAAGTCACGGATACCACCAAGTTAGATCAGACGCGAGCCAAGATCGCTGTCGGCGCTTTGGTTGAAGTCAAAGGTACAAAGCAGAATGACGGTTCGATTACCGCTACGGAAATCACAGTCAAACTCGCGGCGCCTCCGGGATTCCCGATCACGTTTGGCGGCAAGATTGATGAATTGCCCAGCACAGCCAATCGTGTTGGCGATTGGAAAGTAAACGGCAAAGTCGTTCACGTGTCGGCTTCCACCAAATTGATTGAGGAAAAAGGCAAAGTCGCTGTTGGCGTGTTTGTCGAAGTCGACGGGCTGGTCCAGTTGGACGGTTCGATTAACGCCAGCGAAATCGAAGTAAAACCAGACGGCGTGGCGGGCATTCCGACCAAGTTCACCGGAAAGATTGAAAAACTGCCTAGCACCCAAGGCCGCATAGGCGAATGGGTCATCAGTGGTCGCAAGGTCAATGTCACGGCTCAGACTCTGCTCAAGGCCACGAACGGCGATTTTATGATCGGTTCAACCGTTGACGTCGAAGGCGTCATTCAAAATGACGGTTCGATCATCGCCACCAAACTGGAATCCAAAGCATCTCCTACGCCGCCGACAATCTTCGTTTATTTCGTTGGTACGATTGAAGCCTTGCCGAATACAACCACCTTCATCGGTGATTGGAAAATCAGTGGCCGTGCTGTCAAGGTGACGGACAAAACCGATCTTAGACAGGACAAAGGCAAAATCGCAGTCGGCTCAATTGTGGAAGTCAGCGGAACGATGACTGCTGATGTTGTCACCGCGTTAAAGATTGCTGTTCGCGAAGACAACCTGCCGGATTCGATTCGCTTTACGGGAATCGTCGCCACTTTGCCGCCGTCGAACGGAACAGTTCCGGGCTTCATCGGCGATTGGAAAGTCGGCGAGCGAACTGTCCACGTAGGCGTGCAAACGAAAGTTGATGAGTCTAAAGCCAAGGTGACGGTCGGAGCATTGGTTGAAGTCGTCGGCACGCAACGCGCGGATCGTTCGATTGACGCCACCAGTATTGTCGTCAAAGACAATGTTCCGGGTGGCCCAATCAGTTACGTGCGCTTTTTTGGATCGCTGACCAAATTGCCGGATGTCAGCATTCAGATTGGCAACGGTCGCGCAGGTGATTGGATCGTCGGCGGTAAGACCGTGCATGTCGAGCCCAGGACGCGCATCAATGAAGAGCACGGACGCGCCGCGGTCGGCGCTTATCTGGAAGTTGAAGGCAACCAGCGAGCGGATGGTTCGGTTGACGCAGCTGAAATCACAGTTGAACGCGATGCCACAGCGCCTGCCGGTACGGTCGGTTACATGGATTTTTATGGCCCGATCCGCACGCTGCCTTCCGCTGCTAATCTGGTTGGCGTGTGGATGGTTGATGGCAAAACAGTTAATGTCAGCAGCACGACGAAGCTGGAAAAAGGCCGCGTCGAGTTTGCCGCTGGCGTGATTGTCGAAGTCAAAGGCTATCTGCTGGGCAACGGTCAGGTGAACGCCATCAAAATCGAAGGCAAAGTTCCTGCCAGCAACAGCAATGTCGTCACCCGCAGCTATATCGAATTCATCGGCGATGTGACCGCGTTACCGACAACGGCCAATTTCGTTGGCGATTGGAAAGTCGGCGGACGAACGGTTCACGTCAAAGAGCGCACGCTTGTGCGACGTGAACGAGCGGCAGTGACTGTCGGCGCGACGGTTGAAATTTACGGCGTTGAATTGTCCGATGGAACAGTTGACGCGAAATTCATCGAAGTTTCGCACGGCCCGGTTGGAGCGAGCTTCCAGGCATTTGCGTCGCTGGCTTCGGTCAACGCGGGCAGTTATTTGGAAGGCGCAACTTCGTCGGCAATCATCGCTTCCTTCGGCAGCGGCTTGGCTGGCGGTGTTGAAGTGGCCAAGAGCTTGCCGTTGCCGACCGAACTCGGCGGCGTGTCGGTGTTGATTGACGGCGATCCGGCTGGACTGTTCTTTGTTTCGCCGGGACAGATTAATTATCAGGTTCCCGAAGACACATTGCCGGGAGCGGCTCAGGTGACCGTCATGAAAAACGGTCAGGCTGTGGCTCAAGGCACGTTGGAACTTGGCAATGTCGGGCCTAGCCTCTTCACCGCCGATTCCAGCGGAACGGGAGTTCCCGCCGGTGTGTTGTTGCGCGTTCGCGCCAACGGTCAGCAAAGCTATGAACCGTTGTCCACGATCACGAACGGCAAAATCACTCCAGTGACGATTGCTCGCAACGCGGGTGATCGCCTGTTCCTGGTGCTGTACGGCACAGGCTGGCGCGGAGCCGACGACACCGACGGCAATGCCGCCAACGGTGTGGCTGAAAGCCTGGAAGTGACCATCGGCAATGCGAAAGCTCCAGTGTTGTTTGCGGGTGAAGCGCCGGGGTTTGCCGGACTCGACCAGATGAACGTCGAAATTCCGGCGGGCGTCAGCGGAAGTGTCACCCTTGCCGTCAAGGTCTATGATGGCGAAGGCAACGTCGTTCGCACCAACTCGGTCAGCATTTCGATCAAGTAATTACTTAATCAAATTGAACCTTCAACGGGGAGTGTCTTTTATGGGCACTCCCCGTTTTGGGTTATATGCTAGTTGAAAAAGCTGTGCTTATTAGCTCTGAAAATTGCCTCGTTGTGGATTCTTTATAAAATCCGCCTGTCTTTGCTGAACAGAATCGAGATTGCTGAATTCGATCCCGTCAAACAACGGTTCGTAAACAAACCAATCAACCTGGGCGAGGAATCGGACAAGATCTATCTGTCTTGCCCGTTGTGTTCGCAGGACCGCAAGTGATTTCGACGGTTGGGATCAAGTCAACGTCCTGTTGCCTCGCAGCCTGCAAGAAAGTGGCGAAGTCCGCCTGGTTCTGAGCGCAGAAGGTTTTGACGCGAATCAGGTGCGAGTAACATTTCAATAACTTGCTATTGTTCGAGTCGTAACACAGAATCAATGCAGCCAAATTATCCGTAACACGCAATAACGGGGAGCTAGATCGCTTCTTGTTATTGCGTGTTATGTCAACTCAACCCTGGCATTGATCACATCAGGCTAAAGGAGAGTAAAGCCATGTTTTTCACGACGCCAAAAAGCCTCAAACTGAAATCTTTTGCCTTGGTATTTGCAATGACCGTAGCCATGCCTTCCGTTACGACCTACGAAATGACACGGGCAAT
>DAOMFR010000003.1:104712-106049 GCA_035429885.1 Blastocatellia bacterium | reverse complement strand
GCGAACGTCTTGCCCGCTTCCGCCAGCTCTTTCAACAGCGGCGCAGGCGCCCACCACTCGCCGTGTTCCTGATGAAACTGACAAACGCGGTCGTAGACTTTTTTCAGTCCCACCGTGTCGCCATACCACATCGGACCGCCGCGCCAGGCCGGATAGCCATACCCGCTCAGGTAGATGATGTCTATGTCCACGGCGCGCAGAGCGATTCCTTCGGCCAGAATTTTTGCGCCTTCGTTAATCAGCGCGTACTGAGTGCGTTCGATGATTTCTTCTTCGGTGACAGTGCGGCGCTGAATGCCTTGGGCAGCAGCGATTTGTTCGATCAGCGCGTCCACTTCGGGGTCAGGAATCGCCTTTCGATTTTCGTCATATTTGTACCAACCGGCTCCGGTCTTTTGCCCATAACGACCACGCTCGCAAAGTTCGTCAGCGACTTTGGCGTAACGCAGGCCGGGCTTCTCCAGGTGCTTGAATTCTTTGCGAATGCGCCAGCCGACATCCAATCCGGCCAAATCTCCAACCGCCAGCGGTCCCATCGCCATTCCGAATTTATAAAGCGCGCCGTCTACTTCCTGCGGCTTGGCTCCCTCTTCAACCAGGAACTGAGCTTCGCGCCCGTACTGGTGCAGCATGCGATTGCCGACAAAGCCGTAACAGTTTCCGACCAGCACGCCGACTTTTTTCAAGCGTTTGGATAACGCCATCGAAGTCGCAATGACTTCGTTGCTGGTGGCTTTGCCGCGCACGATTTCCAGCAAGCGCATGACGTTCGCCGGGCTGAAATAATGGTGACCAATCACCCATTCAGGCCGCGAAGTTGCCGACGCGATTTCGTCAATGCTCAGCGTGGAGGTGTTCGACGCCAGAATCGCGCCGGGTTTGGCGATCTTGTCGAGTTCGGCAAAGATTTCTTTTTTCAGCGCCATGCCTTCAAAGACAGCTTCGGTGATGATGTCGGCTTGGTCGAATCCATCGTAGGTCAATTGCGGCGTAATCAACGCCATGCGTTTGTCCATCACCTCCTGCGGAAAGCGGCCTTTGTTGACGGAGTTCTGGTAGTTCTTGCGAATGATGGCCATGCCGCGATCCAGGGCTTCCTGCGTAGTTTCTTTGATAATCACCGGAATGCCCGCGTTGGCGTAATTCATCGCAATGCCTCCGCCCATCGTGCCTGCGCCAATGACGGCGGCTTTGTTGATGGCGATTTGCGGAGTGTCTTTGCCAATGCCGGGAATCTTGGCGACTTCGCGCTCGCCAAAAAAGACGTGGATCATGGATTTGGACTGATCCGAAAACAGGCATTGCTGGAAGAGTTCTTTTTCTTTGGCGACGCCTTC